>DATCLL010000055.1:0-24688 GCA_036563935.1 Limnochordales bacterium
GTCGTGGGCGGTGGCGGCCCCTCTGGGGGCAGCCCTGGCCGCGGTGCTGGCCGTAGCGTTCGTGCGCCACGCCCGGGTGGCCGCTCCCGTGCCGGCCGCGCCGGCCTTGGCGGGGCCTGCGGCGGGTTCGGCGGGGGTGGAGCGGGCGGCGGCGGACAAACCGGCCACCTGAGGCCACGTGAGCTCCGTTGGCCACCGGAGCCGGGTTGGACGGGAGAGGGGACGGCCATGGTCATTCAACTGGAGTGCCGGCCGGGGCTGTCGGAGGAGGACGTGCTGCGCCTCAAGGCCGGGGACTCGGTGGAGATCACGGGGGAGCTGCTCACCGTCCGGGATGCCACGGCGCAGCGCCTGGCGGATCTTCTGCGCTCCGGGGCCTCCCTGCCGGTGGACCTGCGGGGGCGGGTGCTGTACGCGGTGGGCCCCTCGCCGGCCAGGCCGGGCTACGTGGTGGGCTCCGCCGGGCCCACCACCACCGAGCGGCTGGTGAGCTTCCTGCCCCTGTTCTTCCGGGAGGGGGTGCGGGCCATCATCGGAAAGGGGGAACTGCACGGAGAGATCGTGGACGCCTTCGTCACCCACAAAGCCCTGTACCTGGCCGCCATCGGGGGCCTGGGGGCGCTTCTCGCCAAGCAGGTGACCGCGGCAGAGGTGGTGGCCTTCCCGGAGCTGGGCCCGGAGGCCGTCTTCCGGTTTACCGTGGTGAACTTCCCTGCGGTGGTGGTCATCGACGCCTTCGGCCGCAACCTGCACGAGACGGCCCGGCAGGCCTGGCGGCGCATCCCGCAGCCGTCCCCGCCGGCTGCCCCGGGGGCCTCGGCCGGCGTCCGGGGCTGAGCGCGGGGCTTTCGTGAGAGGAGCATGGGCGTGCTGGCACACGAGGTACTGGTGGTAGGCGGAGGTCTTGCGGGTCTCATGGCGGCCTTCCAGGCCCGGGGCCGGGACGTGGCGGTGGCCACCAAGGTCTACCCCCATCAGTCCCACAGCGGGGCGGCCCAGGGCGGTTTCAACGCGGCCATGGGCGACCCGGACTCCGTGGAAGCCCACATCTACGACACCATCAAGGGTAGCGACTTCCTGGCAGACCAGGACGCCGTGGAGGTGATGTGCTCCGAAGCCCCGGAGGTGATCCGGGAGCTGGACCGCCTGGGGGTGCTGTGGAGCCGCACCGCCGACGGCCGCATCGCGCAGCGGGCCCTGGGGGGATCCTCCTACCCCCGCGCCTGTTACGCCGCGGACATGTCGGGCCAGGTGGTGCTGCACGGGCTGTACGAGCAGGTGCTGCGCTGCGGCATCCGGCTGTACCCCGAGTGGCACCTGCTGGAGCTTCTGGTGGAGGACGGGCGGGTGTGCGGCGGGGTCTTTTGGGACCTCCCCTCGGGGCGACTGGAGGTGATCCGGGCCCGGGCGGTGGTGCTGGCCACCGGGGGCTACGGCCGGGTGTACGCCAAGACCACCAACGGCCTGGGTTCCACGGGCGACGGGGTGGCCATCGCCTACCGGGCCGGGGCGGTGGTGTCGGACCTGGAGTTCGTCCAGTTTCACCCCACCACCCTGTACGGCACCAACATCCTCATCTCCGAGGGGGCCCGGGGAGAGGGCGGCCACCTGAAAAACGCGCTGGGCGAGCGCTTCATGGCCCGCTATGCCCCCAAGGCCATGGAGCTGGCTCCTCGGGACCTGGTGTCCCGGGCCATCGCCACGGAGATCCGGGAAGGCCGGGGCGTGGAGGGCGCGTACGTGCACCTGGACCTCACCCACCTGGGCGAGCGGCTCATCCGGGAGCGGCTGCCCCAGGTGCACGAGCTGGCCCTCACCTACGCGGGGGTGGACTGTGCCCGCGAGCCCATCCCCATCGAGCCGGGCCAGCACTACAGCATGGGCGGCATCCGAACCACCACCTGGTGCGAGACCACCATCCCCGGGCTGTTCGCGGCGGGCGAATGCGCCAACGTCAGCGTGCACGGGGCGAACCGGCTGGGGGGCAACTCGTTGCTGGAGACGGTGGTGTTCGGGCGGCGGGCCGGGCGGCGGGTGCTGGAGTGGCTGCAGCAAAGCGGCCCCGCGCCGGTGCCGGAACGATCCCTGCGGGCTTTTCTGGACCGGTGGAACCGGGCTTTCGACCCTGCCTGCTCCAGGGCCCGCTCGTCCCGGGAGGTGGCGGCCCTGCGCCGGGCCCTCACCGAGACGATGATGGCCAGGGTGGGCGTCTTCCGGGTGGGCCCCGAGCTGGAGCAGGCGGTGGCGGAGGTGGCCGCCCTGCAGGAGCAGTACGGCCGCCTGCGGGTGGCCCCTCCGGGCGGCGCCTACGACTACGCCCTGGTGGCCTACTGGGAGTTGGGGTTCCTGCTGGACCTGGCCGAGCTCATCGCCAAGGGGGCCCTGCGCCGCACGGAAAGCCGCGGCGGGCACGCCCGCCTGGACTACCCCCACCGGGACGATGACCGGTGGCTGGTGCACACCTTCGCCCGGCGCACGGAGCAGGGGCCGGTCTTCGAGGACGGCCAGGTGCGCCTGGGCCGGGTGACGCCGCAGGCCCGCACGTACTGACCCGCATTCTGGCCACAGAGAGGAGCAACGGGCATGCGACTGGCCATCCGGCGCTTTGACCCGGCCACGGACCCGGAGCCGCACTGGGCCGTCTACGAGGTGGAGCTGGGCCCCCGCCAGACCGTTCTGGACGGGCTTTTGCGGGTGGCCGACGAGCAGGACCCCACGCTGGCCTTCCGGCGCATGTGCCGAAGCGGCATCTGCGGCGCCTGCGCGGCGGTGGTCAACGGCCGGCCGGTGCTCACCTGCCAGACCCTGTGCCAGGCGGCGGCAGCCTCGCCGGCACCCCCCGACCCGGGGCGCCCTGCGGCCGAGCTGGTGCTGGAGCCGCTGCCGCACTTTCGGGTGCTGCGGGACCTGGTGGTGGACATCCAGCCGTTCCTGGAGGGCCTGGCCCGCCTGCAGGCGTGGCTGGTGCCCCGGGAGGACTTCTCGGGCGTGGTGCCCCGGGAACAGGCGGAGCGGCTATGGGGGGTGGCTCCCTGCGTGCTGTGCGGCATCTGCGCGGCCTGGGGCAGTCCTCCCGGCGTGGGGCCGTGGGTGGATGCCGCCACTGCCCACCCGGCGGCGGTAGCGAGGGCGCTGCGCATGGCGGCAGACCCCAGAGACCTGCTGGGGCCGGCCCGGCTTTCCGTCTTCCGGGAGCTGGGGCTTTTGGCCCCCCACGTGGCCCGGTGGCTGCGGGAGGTGTGCCCCAAGGGGGTGGACATCGAACCCCTGGTGCAGGGCCTGGGCCTTGCCCGGGGGATGGAGGGGGCTCGTGCTTCATGAGTGTGACGCTGAGCCAGCAGCTGGCCCGGTTTGCCGTGGGCCTGCGGCTGGAGGAGCTTCCCGGGCCGGTGGTGGAGATGGCCCGCAAGTGCCTGCTGGACTGGATGGGTTCGGTGCTGGCCGGCTCCACCCAGCCTCCCGCCGCCATGGCCCGCCGGTACCTGGAGGTGCTGGGGGGCAGGCCGCAGGCCAGCCTGTTCGGCACGGGCCTGCGCACGGGGGTGGGCCAGGCGGCCTTCGGCAACGGGCTGGCCGCCCACATCGTGGAGATGGACGACCTGCACCGCCCCTCCACCCTCCACGCCGCTGCCCCGGTCATCTCCGCGGCGGTGGCGTGCGCCGAGCAGGCAGGCGCCAGCGGCCGCCGGCTGTTGGAGGCCGTCGTGGTGGGCTACGAGGTGGCCTGCCGCATCGCCGAGGCCGTGAACCCCTCCCACTACCGGTTCTGGCATAACACGGCCACCTGCGGCACCTTTGGGGCAGCAGCGGCTGCCGCCAAGGTGCTGGGGCTGGGGGAAGAGGCGTTCGCCCACGCGCTGGGTTCGGCGGGCAGCCAGGCCGCGGGGCTGTGGGAGTTCATGCGGGACGGGGCCATGACCAAGCACCTGCACACAGGCCAGGCCGCTCTCAACGGGGTGACGGCGGCCTACCTGGCCCGGGAGGGGTTCACCGGAGCGTCCGCCATCCTGGAGGGAGAAAAGGGGTTTTTCCGGGCCATGGCCCAGGAGGCCGACCCGTCCCGGGTCACCGACGGCCTGGGCAGCCGCTTTGCCATCCTGGAGAACTCCTTCAAGCTGTACCCGTGCTGCGGGCACACCCACAGCGCCGTCGCGGCGGCCCTGTGGCTGCGCCAGGCTTACGGCCTGCAGGCTTCCCGCATCCGGCAGGTAGAGGTGCGCACCTACCGCGCCGCGCTGGAGGTGGCCGGCCACACGGAGCCCAGGACGCCCTACGAGGCCAAGTTCAGCCTGGTATACACCGTGGCGGCGGCCCTGGCTCGCGGGCGGCTCGGCCTGGAGGAGTTCGACCCGGAAGCCCTGCAGGATCCGCAGGTGGAGCAGGTGCGCCGCTGCACCCGGGCCGGGTGGGAGGCGGCGTGCGAGCAGGCGTATCCCCGGCGGTGGATGGCCGTGGTGGAGGTGGAGCTGGCGGACGGGCAGCGCCTGCAGCACCGGGTAGACCGGGTTCCGGGGGAGGACGGCGCGGCGGTGAGCATGCAGGAGCTGGAGGGGAAGTTCCGCTCCATGCTGCGCTGGGCCTGCTCCCGGGCGCCGCAGTCGGCGAGGCACCTCACGGCCCTGGAGGAGTTCCCCGCGCTGGTGCAGCGCATGGAGGAGCTGCCCGACCTGGGCGAACTGAGCCGCCTGGCCCTGGCGGCGTGACGGCCAGGGGCGGCGAAGCGGGCAAGGGCCGGCTGCCCGGACGGGTGCCGGGGCGGCCGGCCCGGGTTGCGTGGCGATGCGGTCGGCTCAGGCGACCAGCAGGCTGACCAGCTCCTGCAGGTCGCGCAGGCGAGGCAGCGCCATCACCTTCTCCCACACCCGCTGGGCGCTGCCGGCCGGCAGCACGCCCCGGGCGCACTCCTCGAACTTGGCCAGGTGGTCTTCCCGGGTGAAGGGGCGCTGCGGGTAGCCCCGGGCCAGCTGGGCTTCCTGCTCGAGCCGGCGGCCGTCCTTGAGGAGGATGCGCACCACGCTGTGCATCTTGTCGTAGCCCCGGGCCTCCATGGCCGGATCCACGTACACGTGCACCCGCTCCAGGAACTCCTGCACCCGGGCGCTTTGCACCACCTCGTCGGTGTACTGGTGGATGCCCGCCTGCCGCTCCAGCACCATGATGGCCACCGCGAACTCCAGGCTGAACTTGGCCTGAAGCTCCGTCTGCGGGCGCTGGTAGCGCAGGGGCTGGCGGATGTAGCGGGTGACGCCCACCTCCACCCGCTCCACCTGCTCCGGCCGCACGTCGTGGGTCAGCACCAGGTCCCGCACCGCGTCCATGGTGGGGTGGGCCAGGCTGCCGCACGGGTACGGCTTGATGGCCACGCCCGGATGCTGCAGCTGGAACGGGTTGCCCAGCCGCTGCTCCAGGTACTCCCGGTCGAACCCGCCCCCCATGATGGCGAAGAAGCCCCACTCGCTGTCCAGCACGTCCGGGGTCGCGGTGAACCCCCGCCTGGCCAGCTGCGCGGCCACCACGCCGTTTTCCGCGGCCCGGCCGGCGTGCAGCGGCTTGGTCATGGTGCCGAAGTTGCCCCGCAGGCCGCTGGCCAGGCTGGCCACAATGCCCAGCCCCCGCACCACCTGCGCCTCGTCCAGCTGCAAAAGGCGCGCCGCCGCCGCGAAGGCGCCGAAGGCACCCAGGGTGCCGGTGGAGTGGAACCCCTTCTGGTAGTGCTGGGGATGGATGGCCTCGGCCAGCTTGCAGGCCACCTCCACGCCCACCTCGTAGGCCTCCAGGAGCTGCTGCCCCGTGGCGCCGCTGGTCAGCGCGCAGGCCAGGGCGGCGCTCAGGACGGGGGTGGTGGGGTGGGTCAGCAGCCCCGTCACCCGGTCGGGCAGGGAGGCGATCTGGGTATCGTCGTAGTCGTCCGCGTGGGCCGCGGTGCCGTTGGCCAGGGCGGCCAGGCTGGCGGGCGCGCGCAGGGACGTTCCCAGCACCGCAGCGTGGCCGGTGGCGCCCAGCTGGCGTATGTGCTCCTGCACGATGCGCCCTGCCGGGGAACGGGAGCCGGCCACCGCCACGGCCAGGTTGTCGTAGATGAGGCGCCGGGCGGTTTCGTGAAGCTCTTCCGGCAGGCGGCCGGGGTCGGCCTCGACGATGAAGCGGGCTACCCGGGCGGTCACGGGGTTGTTCAAGGACGCATCCCCCTCTGTCGCAGGCCTTGCGTGGTCACGAGCCGGGAGGCGGCTTCGGTCCATTTGGTATACCAAATTGCCCGGCCCGTCAAGAAACGCCTGTGCCGGCAGGGAAAGCCCGGCGCGGCCACGAAGGTTCGGCCAGCGCACGACCCGGAAGGGGCAGGGCAGCGGTGAAGGTGGGCCTCCTCTTCGACCTGCAGTTCCCCGAGCAGGTTGACCCGGTGGCGGCAAGCCGTTACCTGCTGGAAGAGGCGCTGGCGGCGGAGCGGGCCGGGTTCGAGCTGTTGATGTTCTCGCAGCACTACGTGCTGAGCGGTTACCGCATGCTGCAGCCGGTGCCCTTCCTGGCCCACGTGGCCGCCCGGGTGGGGCCCCAGGTGACGCTGGGGACCGGGATTCTGCTTCTGGCGCTGCTGGCCCCCGTGGATGCCGCCGAGCAGCTCGCGACCCTGGACGTGCTCACCGGGGGCCGGCTGGTGGTGGGGGTGGGCCTGGGATACCGCCAGGAGGAGTACGACGCGCTGGGCGTGCCGGCGACGGCGCGGGTGCGGCGGTTCGTGCGCAACCTGCGGCTTTTGCAGATGCTGTGGCAGGGCGGGCCGGTTCGGTACGCCGACGAGGAGGTGCGCCTGGAGGGGGTTCGCCTGTCGGTGCCGCCGGCCCAGCCGGGAGGGCCGCCGGTGTGGATGGCGGCCAACTCCGACGAAGCGGTGCGGCGGGCCGGGCGGTTGGGGCTGGTGTGGCTGATGAACCCGCATTCCCGGCTGGACACGCTGGCGCGCCAGCAGCAGCTGTACCGGCAGGCGCTGCAGCAGGCGGGGCTGCCGGAGCCGCCGGTGCGGGCGGCCATCCGGGAGGTAGTCTGGGGGCCCACCGAGGAGCAGGCCTGGCAGGAGGCCCGCCGGGTGCTGGGCAGCAAGTACCGCACCTACACCGGCTGGGGGCAGCACCGGGTCCAGCCGGCCGACGACCCGTGGGCGGCGGAGTTTGCCGAACTGGCCCGGGATCGGTTCGTGGTGGGAAGTTCCCGCACGTGCGCGGCGGAACTGGCCCGGGTGGCCCGGCAGCTTTCCCTGACGCACCTCATCCTGCGGGTGCGCTGGGCGGGCAGCGACCACGGCGCCGCCATGGAAGCCATCCAGGCCCTGGGCCGGGAGGTCCTGCCGGCGCTGAAGGGGCAAGGGACGTGAGGGCTGGAAGGGCCCTGGGTTCCCGCAGGGCAGGCGGGGGTCCGGGATAGCGGAACGCCCCTGTTGCCCTGCGGCCGCCTGCAGTGCATGGTAGGCTCGGTGCCCCGCAGTGGGAAGCGCTTGCAGCGCGCAAGGGGTGAGCGGCCATGATGCAGGCGGTGGAAGCCCGGCCCCTCACGGGTGAGGAGTACCTGGAAAGCCTGCGGGACGGCCGGGAGGTGTACATCCACGGGGAGCGGGTGCGGGACGTGACCCGGCATCCCGCCTTTCGCAACGCGGCCCGGTCCGTGGCCCGGCTGTACGACTCCCTGCACGACCCGGCCTACCGGGAGGTGCTGACGGGCCTGGACCGGTTCGGCATCCTCACCCACAAGTTCTTCAAGCCCAGCTACACGCCCCAGGAGCTCATGGAGGCCAGGGAAGCCATTGCGACCTGGGCCCGCTTCAGCTACGGCTTCATGGGCCGCACCCCCGACTACAAGGCCGCCTTCATGGCCACCCTGGGGGCGGCGCCGGAGTTCTACGCGCCCTTCGAGGCCAACGCCGCCCGCTGGTACCGGGAGTACGCCAGCAGGGTGCTGTTCCTCAACCACTGCCTGGTGAACCCGCCCGTGGACCGGCACCGCATGGCCCACGAGGTGGGGGACGTCTTCGTGCGGGTGGTGAAGGAGACGGATGGCGGCATCGTGGTCAGCGGCGCCAAGATGCTGGCCACCGCCTCGGCCCTGACCCACGCCACCTTCGTGGCGCAAAACAGCGCCAGCGCGGCCATGCTGGAGCGGGGCAAGGCCGAGGACTTCGCGGTGGTCTTCATCGCCCCCATGGACACCCGGGGCCAGAAGCTCATCAGCCGCCCGTCGTACGAGCAGAAGGCCGACAGCCCCTTCGACTACCCCCTCTCCAGCCGCTTTGACGAGAACGACGCGGTCCTCATCTTCGACAACGCCTTCATCCCCTGGGAGAACGTGCTGGTGTACCGGGACGTGGAGAAGGCCCAGAAGTTCTACGCCGCTTCAGGGTTTTTCAATCGCTACAACTTCCAGGCCAGCACCCGCCTGGGGGTGAAGCTGGACTTCATGTGCGGGCTTCTGGCCCGGGGGCTGGCGGCCAACGGCACCGAGGGCTTCCGGGGTGTGCAGGCCCTGCTGGGCGAGGTGGTGGCCTGGCGCAACCTGGTGTGGGCCATGACCGCGGCCATGGCCCTGGATCCGGAGCCGGGGCCCGGCGGAAGCGTCATCCCGAGGCTGGAGTATGCGGCAGCCGCCCGCCTGTTTGCCACGCTGGCGTGGCCCCGGGTCAAGGAGATCTTCGAGCTGCTTCTGGGCGGAAGCCTGGTCTACACCGTCTCCAGCTACCGGGACCTGCAAAGCGAGGAGCTGGGGCCCGTCATCGAGCGCTTCTACCGCGGAACGGGCCTGCCGGCCCGGGAGCGCATCAAGCTGTTCAAGCTGGCGTGGGACGCCATCGGGTCCGAGTTCGGGGGGCGCCATGAGCTGTACGAGCGCAACTACTCGGGCAACCACGAGCAGGTCCGGCTGGACGTGGTGAGCTTCGCCCGCCAGCGAGGGCTCATGGACCGGTTCATCCGTCTGGTGGACCAGTGCCTGGGGGAGTATGATGTGGACGGCTGGAAGGTTCCCTGGTGGAGCTGGGACGCGGACCGGGCGGACGGGAGGACGGCAGGCAGCGGCCGGCCGGCCAACGGGTAGGTGGGTGGCGCGATGGGCCGATGAGAGCACTGGGAGGGCGCCCGGGCCTGGAGCGGGCCGGAGGCGCCGTAGCGTGGGCGGCCCCCGTGGGAGCCAGCGCGCTGGCGGTGGCCCTCTTCACCACGGGGCACATGGTGGTGGACATGTACCAGGGAGCCGTCCCGGCCCTCTTGCCCATGTGGAAGCAGTCCTTTGCCCTGCCCTACGCCGCCACCGGCTTCATCATGCTGCTGTTCAACCTCGTCTCCTCGGTGGTTCAGCCCGCGCTGGGCCTGGCCATCGACCGCCTGCGCAGCCGCTACCTGCCGGCGGCCGCCGTGGGCGTCACGGGAGCGGGCATGGTGGCGGCCATGCTGGCTCCGGGTTACGGGGTGCTGCTGGCCAGCATACTGGTAGGGGGGCTGGGGGTGGCGCTGTTTCACCCCGAGGCCTCCCGGAGGGTGCATGAGGCCGCCGGGCCCTTTCAGGCCACGGTGATGGCGTGGTTCACCGTGGGAGGCAACCTGGGCCACGGGCTGGGGCCCTTGATGGTGGGCCTTCTTTCCTCCGGCGGGTTTGGACGCATCGCATGGGGCTTTGCCCTGGCGGGGGCCGCCATGGCAGCCGTCTACCTGGCGGCGGCGTCGTCGGGATGGATGGGCCCATGGGCCGCTCCGCAGCCGGCCGCGGAGCTTGCCCGGCGGGCGCAGTCCGGGGCCGGCGAGGCCGGCGGGGCTGGCAGCTCCGAGGCGGGTGCGGGTTTGGAAGGCACGGCCGAGGAAGGGCGGCCGATGCGGCACGGGCGCTACCGGGTGCCCTGGGGCGCGCTGGCCCTGTTGGGCACGGTGGTGGTGTTGCGGGCATGGGCCAACAACGGGGTGCAGGCCTTCGTGCCCCTGCTTCTCACCAGCGAAGGGGTGGATATGGGCCGGGCCCAGCGCCTCATCTCGGTCTTCCTGCTGGCGGGCGCCGTGGGCACCCTGGCCGGCGGCCGGGCGGCGGACCGCCTGGGGGCCAAGCGGGTGCTGGTGGGCTCCATGGCCGTGGTGGTGCCCCTGCTGTGGCTTCTGGCCCGAGGCGAGCGGGCCTGGCTGGTACCGCTGCTCCTGGCATCGGGGTTCTTCCTCATCAGCAGCTTCCCCGTCACCCTGGTCATGGCCCAGCACCTCCTGCCGGGGCACGTGGCCACCGCTTCGGGGTTCGTGCTGGGCCTGGGGGTGGGCACCGGCGGCATGGGCGTCACCTTGCTGGGGTGGGTTGCCGACCGGTGGGGCCTGCCGGCGGCGCTGCACGGGCTGTTCTTGCTGCCGCTTCTGGCCATGCTGGTGGGGGCGTGCCTGCCGTCGTCGGTGTACCGGGGCGCCGCGCTGCCTGCCGCCGCGGCCTCGCGGCGTTGACCCGTTGACGCGGGCGGGGTGGCGCACCGCAGCAGCCCGCCCGCAGTCCGGCCTGGAGAGGCAGGGATAGGGCCATGGACCCGGCTGTCTTCCGCCGCGCCCTGGGATGCTTTGCCACCGGCGTGACGGTGGTGACCGTGCCGGTGGAGCAGCCAGGCGGCCCCGGGGTGCACGGGATGACGGCCAACGCGTTCAGCTCGGTCTCCCTGGAGCCGCCGCTGGTGCTGGTGTGCGTGGACCGGCGGGCCCGCACCCACGAGCTCATCCAGCGCAGCGGGCTTTTCGGGGTGAGCATCCTGCGGGCCGACCAGGTGGAGGTCTCCCGCCACTTCGCCGGCCAGGCCCGGCCGGCCGTGGCGTCCAGCCTGCGCTACCGCTGGGCCCGGGACGTGCCCGTCCTGGCCGACTGCCTGGCCTACGTGGCATGCCGGCTGTGGGCCAGCTACGACGGCGGCGACCACACCATCTACGTGGGGCAAGTCACGGAACTGGGCGTGGACGAAGACGGCGAGGCCGCGCTGGCCTTCTGGCGCAGCCGCTACTACCGCCTGGGTGAGGCCATCCCCTGAGCCTGCTGCCCGCCGCCCGCCGCGCCGCACCCGCCTCCGCCCGGCCGGGGGCGAAGGAGCTTTCCCCCCCGGGGCGGAACTGATCCAGCCCGGTACGGCGGAAGGGAGCCGGCGGCCATGGCGGAGGAAGCGCAACGGCTTTCCATGCCCCTGCGCGGGGTGCGGGTGCTGGAGATGGGCAGCCTGCTGGCAGGCCCCTTTTGCGGCCAGATGCTGGCCGACTTCGGCGCCGAAGTCATCAAGGTGGAGCCGCCCGGCCAGGGCGACCCCATGCGCCAGTGGGGCCGCCAGTACAACGGCCGGGGCCTGTGGTGGCCCATCATCGCCCGCAACAAGAAGTCCATCACCCTGGATCTGCGCAAGCCGGAAGGCCGCGAGCTGGCCCTGCGGCTGGCGGAGCGCTGCGACGTGGTGGTGGAGAACTTCCGCCCCGGCACCCTGGAGCGCTGGGGCCTGGGCTACGAGGAGCTGTCCGGCCGCAATCCCGGCCTGATCCTGGTACGGGTCTCCGGCTACGGGCAGACGGGGCCGTATCGGGACAAGGCGGGCTTCGGCGGGGTGGCCGAGGCCATGGGGGGTCTGCGGTACATCACCGGGTACCCCGACCGGCCTCCCACCCGGGTGGGCATCAGCATCGGGGACACCCTGGCCGGCACCCTGGGGGCGCTGGGGGCGCTTCTGGCGTTGCGCCACCGGGAGGTGCGGGGCGGCCGGGGGCAGGTGGTGGACGTGGCCATCTTCGAGGCGGTGCTCACCTACATGGAGAGCCTCATCCCGGAGTACGCCCTGGCCGGGTACGTGCGGGAGCGAAGCGGCAGCGTCCTGCCCGGCATCGCGCCCTCCAACATATATCCCACCGCCGACGGGACCTGGGTAGTGATGGGGGCCAACGCCGACAACGTGTTCCGGCGGCTTTGCCAGGCCATGGGGCGGCCCGAGATGGCCGACGACCCGCGCTTTTGCGACCACCATGCCCGGGGCCGGCACATGGAGCTTCTGGACAGCATCATCGCCGAATGGACCTCCCGCTACCCGGTGCAGGAACTGCTGCGGATCCTGGATGAAGCCGGGGTGCCGGCCGGCCGCATCTACACCGCCCGGGAGATGCTGGAGGATCCCCACTTCCGGGCCCGGGAGGACATCGTGTGGGTCCCGGCGCCCGGCATCGGCCCGCTTCCCATGCAGAACGTCTTCCCGAAGCTGGCGGCCACGCCCGGCAGGGTACGCTGGGCAGGCGCCGAACTGGGTGAGCACAACGAGGAGGTCTTCGGCGGCCTGTTGGGCCTGCCGGAGGCGGAGATGGCGCGCCTGCGGGAGCTGGGGGTTCTGTGACGGACCCGGCCCGCTGAGGCCGGCGCGCCGGAAGGCGGGTCGTGGCCGGTGAGCCTGCCGGTGCGGATCGTGGACGTGGCGCCCCGGGACGGGCTTCAAAACGAGCCCGTGGTGCTGGCGGCGCCCCAGAAGGCGGAGCTGGTGCGGCGGCTGGCGGAGGCAGGCGTTCCCCAGATCGAGGTGGGCTCCTTCGTGCGGCCGGATCGGGTGCCGCAGATGGCGGGCACGGAGGAGGTGGTGCGCCAGCTGCCCGGCCGGCCCGACGACCCCCGCTTTACCGCCCTGGTTCCCAACGAGCGGGGCTACGAGCGGGCGGTGGAGTGCGGGCTGCGGCACCTGCGGTTTGTGCTGGCGGCCAGCGAGAGCATGAATTTGCGCAATTTCGGCATGGAGGTGCAGCGCAGCCTGGAGCAGGCCCG
Source organism: Limnochordales bacterium (assembly GCA_036563935.1). Taxonomy (GTDB): domain Bacteria; phylum Bacillota; class Limnochordia; order Limnochordales; family Geochordaceae; genus DATCLL01. The sequence goes on from DATCLL010000055.1 coordinate 12,775, forward strand.
CGGGCTTTTGCGCCGGGCGCCGGGGGACGGCGTGCGCCTGGCGGTGACCGTAGCGGTGGCCTTCGGGTGCCCCTTTGAGGGCCGGGTGGCGCCGGAGCGGGTGGTGGCCCTGGCCCAGAAGCTGGCCGAGTGGGGCGCCTGCGAGGTGATGGTGGCCGACACCGTGGGCATGGCCGTGCCGCCCCAGGTGGGCCGGTTGGTGGAGCAGGTGTGCCGGGCCGTGGAGCCGGTGCCGGTGGGCGTGCACCTGCACAACACCCGCAACACGGGCTACGCCAACGCCTTCGCGGCGCTGCAGGCGGGAGCGGTGATCCTGGACGCCTCCCTGGGCGGAATCGGGGGTTGCCCCTTCGCCCCGCGGGCCACCGGCAACATTGCCACCGAGGACCTGGTGCACATGCTGGAGCGTTCCGGGGTGGCCACGGGGGTGGATCTGGGGCGGCTTCTGGAGGCGGTGGGCTGGCTGGAGCAGGTGTTGGGCCGGCCGGTGCCCGGCATGCTGGCCCGGGCCGGGCCGGTTCCGGAAGAGGTGTACCGGTGAGGCTGAAGACTCTGCTGCGCGCTGCGGCGCACGGGAACGGAGGCGAGCAACGGCCGTGGGACTGACGGCGGCGGAGAAGATCTTCGAGGCCCATACCGTGGAGGGAACCCCCCGGGCCGGCCAGTTCGTCACGGCCCGGGTGGACCGGGTGCTGCTCAACGACGTGAGCGGCCCTGTGGCCTTCCGCCAGATGAGGGCCATGGGGGCCGAGCGGGTGGCCGACCCGTCCCGGGTCGTGCTGGTGAACGACCACTTCGTGCCCCCCAAGGACGTGGCTTCGGCGGCCAACCTGACGGTGATGCGCCAGTTCGCCCGGGAACAGGGGATCGAGCACTTCTACGACTTCACCGAGGGCGGGATCGAGCACACCCTCCTGCCCGAGCGGGGGCTGGTGGCGCCGGGGGAACTCATCGCCGGCGGCGACTCCCACACCTGCACCTACGGGGCCTTCGCGGCCCTGGGCACCGGGCTGGGCTCCACGGACATGGCGGCCCTGCTGGCGCTGGGGGAGCTCTGGTTTCAGGTGCCGCATACGCTGCGCTACGACGTGGTGGGCTCCAAGCGGCCCTTCGTCAGCGGCAAGGACCTGATCCTGTACCTCATCGGGCGGTTCGGCGTGGACGGGGCCACCTACATGTGCATGGAGTTCGCCGGGGACGGCATGGCGCAGTTCAACATGGACGAGCGCATGGCCATCTGCAACATGGCGGTGGAGGCGGGGGCCAAGACCTGCATCGTGGAGCCGGATGAGGTCACCCGCCGGTGGGCCTCGGGCATGGCCTTCAACCGCCCGGTGCGGGAGGTGCGCTCCGATCCCGATGCGGAGTTTGCCGCCCGCCATACGGTGAAGCTGGACGAGCTGGTGCCCCTGGTGGCCTGCCCCCACTCCCCGGGCAACGTGCGGCCGGTGGAGGAGGTGCGGGGGGTGCGGGTGCACCAGGTGTACATCGGCAACTGCTCCAACGGTACCCTCACGGACCTGCGCCAGGCCGCCCAGGTGGTGCGGGGCAAGCGGGTGGCCAAAGGGGTGCGGGCCATCGTGGTGCCGGCCACCCAGGCCATCTACCGGCAGGCCATGGCGGAGGGGCTGCTGGCCGTGCTCATGGAGGCAGGGTTCATCGTCTCGGCCCCCACCTGCGGCGCCTGCTTCGGGGGGCACATGGGGGTGCTGGACCGGGGCGAGGTGGCGGTGGCCACCACCAACCGCAACTTCCGGGGCCGCATGGGCCACCCCGAGTCCCAGGTATACCTGGCCAACGCCTACGTGGCCGCAGCTGCCGCCATCGCCGGCGAGCTGGTAGCCCCGCAGGCCGTGGCCGCCTGAGCGAGCACCGACGGCGAAGGGAGCGCTGCCATGGTTCTGGAAGGGCGCGTCCACAAGTTCGGGGACCACATCGACACCGACGTCATCATTCCGGGCCCATACCTCACCCAGAGCGACCCGGCGTTCCTGGCCCAGCACTGCATGGAAGGCATCGACCCGGATTTCCCCCGCCGGGCCAGGCCGGGGGACGTGGTGGTGGCGGGGCGGGACTTCGGGACGGGCTCCTCCCGGGAGCACGCCGTGCTGGCCTTGAAGGGGCTGGGGATCGCGGCGGTGGTGGCGGAGTCCTTTGCCCGCATCTTCTACCGCAACGCCATCAACCTGGGCCTGCCCGTCGTCACCGCGCCCGAGGCCGCCCGGGCGGCCCGGGACGGGGATCGGGTGCGCATCGACCTGGACCGGGGCACCGTGGAGGTAAACGGGCAGGTCTTTCCGGCGGCGCCCTTCCCGCCCCTGCTGCAGCAGCTGCTGTTGGGGGGCGGGCTGGTTCCCTTCGTGCAGGCTCGACTGCGGCAGGCTTCTCGTTCCGCCGGGTGAGGACAGGGGGGGCCGGGCATGCGCGTAGCGGCGAAGGCTGCCAGGGCGGGCCGCCTGGCGGCGGTAGTGGCGGCAGTGGCGTTGGCGGCGGCCGGGATGGTGGCCGGGGCGGCCGCACTGCCGGGCGTCCGGGCCACGGCCCAGGCCCAGTCCAGGACCTGGACCTGGCACGGAAGCGTGGGCATGGGGCTGGGGGGCAGCCGGGCGGCTGCCGTGCTCACCGCGTGGGCCGGCGTGCCATCCCTGCCCCCCCTGTTCCTGCGGGCCGGTGCGGCCCTGGGGGCCCGCCAGGCCGACCAGGCCACCGTCGAGCTGGGGCTGGCCTACTTTTTCTCCCCCGGGCAGGTGCTGCCGTGGCTGGCCCAGCGTCTCCCGGGCCTGGACCCCTTCGGAGCCGTGGCCATCATGCTGGGCCCCGACGCCAACGCGCTGTACGGCGCCGTGGGCGGCACCTACGCCATGGGCGAGCGGAGCTGGTTTTGGGGTGAGCTGCGGGTGGGAAGCCCGCCCACAGTGGTGCTGGGCCTGGGCCTGAGCTTCTGAGGCTTGCTGCGTCTACCACGGGCCGGGAAGGCTTCGCAGAAAGCCCAGCAGTTCCCCGTTGAAACGCTCCGGGTCCTCCAGGTTGGCCAGGTGGCCCACGCCGGCCAGCTCCACGTAGCGGCAGCCGGGGATGCGCCGGGCCATCTCCCGGGCCACGGCAGGCGGTGTCAGGGCGTCCTCCTGCCCCACCAGCACCAGGGACGGCACCGAAAGGCGCGCCAGCAGCTCCGTGGAGTCAGGCCGGCGGGCCATGGCGTGCAGGGCGTGCACCACGGCGGCGGGGCCGTTGGCCTGGATGATGGCCCGCACCCGTTGCGCCACCTGGGGGCGCTCCCGCCGGGTGGTGGCCCCCAGCGCCAGTTCCAGGAAGCCCTCCACCAGGGCGCCCACCCCTTCGGCGGCCACCCGGGCGGCCTGGTCGAAGCGCCGGCGTAATGCCTCGGGCGCATCCCCCTCGGCCCGGGTGTCGGCGAAGACGGCAGCGGCCACCCGCTCCGGGGCCATGGCCAACACCCGCATGAGAACGTACCCTCCCATGCTGAGCCCGACCCAGGCCGCCCGCGCCACCTGCAGGCGGTCCAGGGCCTCCAGGGCCGCCTGCGCGAAGGCTCCTATGTCGGGATGCCCCTGCAGGGGGCTTTCCCCAAAGCCCGGCAGGTCCGGCGCGATGGGGCTGAACCCCTCCCGGTGCAGCGCCTCCACCTGGTCGTCCCACATGCGGTGGCTCAGGGGAAACGCGTGCAGCAGCACCACGGGTCGGTGCATGCGAACCCGCACAGACAGCGTCACGGAAACCTCTGCCCCCTTTCCGTGCTGGCCTTGCGCTGCCCGTGGCCATGTCCACGGGGCAGGCCCACCGCCTGGAATTGGCTCTCGCCCCGCCCGCCTCCTGGCCGTCCGGCCGGTCAGGCTGGGCGCGGGCCCTGGCAGGCTCCGCTGCGCCGCGGGCCGCCGGGCAGGAAGTGGCGGGCGGGCGTCTAAGGAGCAAGCGGGCCCGCGGCGAGGCGGGACGAGCGGTCCATGGTCCGGAGGGCTCAAGGGAGGCCGCCGCAGGGGAGCCGACACGCCGCATGCAACCATCCGGGGCCGTGGTGCAGAGCCGTCGCCTGACCACCCGCAGGACCTACCGGCGGTGGGCAGGCTGGCTTTTGGCGGCGGGGTCGGTGGCGTGGCTGGCGGCGGCCGTGGCCGGCACTCCCGGGCTTGCCCCTTCCTACCTTCTTTCCCTGGCCCTGTGGGGCGTGATGCTGGGCGCGGTGCTGGGGCTGGGGGCCATCGGGCTCACCCTGGTGTACGGCGTGCTTCGCTTCGCCAATTTCGCCCACGGCGACCTGATGACGGTGGGTGCGTACGTGGCCCTGGCCGTGATGGGATGGCTTCCCAGAGGCGCTCCCCTGTCGCCCTTCTCCTTCGGGCCCGAGTTCCTGGTGGCCCTGGTGGCGGGCGCCGCGGGCACGGTGCCGGTGGCCCTGGCCGTGGACAGGCTGCTGTTGCGGCCGCTGCGCCAGCGCCGCAGCCCCTCGTCGGTGCTGGCCATGGCCTCCCTGGGGGCGGCCTTTTTCCTGCGCAGCCTCGTCTACCTGGGGTGGGGGGCCGACTTTCGCTTCTACTACGTGGGGCGCCGCCGCCCCACCCTGAACCTCCCCCTGGGCCTGCGGTTGCGGCCGGACCAGCTGTTCATCCTGGTGCTGGCGTTGGGCCTGGTGGTGGGGGTGTACTATCTGCTCGCCCGCACCCGCCTGGGCAAAGCCATGCGGGCCACGGCCGACAACCCCGAGCTGGCCCGTATCAGCGGCATCGACACGGAGCAGGTAGCCCGCTGGACCTGGGTGGCGGGTGGGGCCCTGGCGGGGGCTGCCGGGGTGCTTTTGGGACTGGACGCGCAGCTGCGCCCCGAAATGGGGTGGGCCATGCTCCTTTCCCTCTTTGCCGCCGTCATCCTGGGCAGCATCGGCAACCCCTACGGCGCCCTGGTGGGAGCCGTGGTGCTGGGGGTGGTGCAGCAGGTGGCCACGGCCTTTGTGAACCCCGCCTACGCTGCGGCGGTGGCCTTCCTCATCCTGGTGGCCGCCCTCCTGGTGCGGCCCCAGGGGCTGTTCGGCAGGGCGGGAGGGTAGCCGCGCCATGTGGCTGCGGGCCTTGTGGGCTGCCCTGGCGGCGGGGATACTGGCGTGGGGATTCCTGAGAGGGTCTGCCCGCCGCCGGCTGGCCGGGGCCGTGCTGGCCGGGGTGGGTGCAGGCCTGGTGCTGGGCTGGCTTTTGCCGCCCGGGCTGGCCCACTACCTCATCTCCTTTGCCACCATGGCCGCCATCTTCGGCCTTCTGGCGCTGGGCCTCAACGTGCAGTGGGGCTACACCGGGCTTTTCAACATCGGGGTGGCAGGCTTCTTCGCCGTGGGGGCCTTCACTTCGGCCCTGTTCACCACGGAAAAGCCCACAGGGCCCCTGGCGTTGTATGCGCAACAGGCCTTCGGACTGAAGCTGCCCTTCCTGGTGGGGGTGGCGGCGGCGGGCCTGCTGGGGGCGGTCGTGGCCCTCCTGGTGGGGCTTCCCACCCTTCGGCTGCGGGAGGACTACCTGGCCATCGCCACCATCGGCATCGCGGAGACCCTGCGGCTGGTCTTCCAGAACGAGCGCTGGCTGGCCAACGGCCCGCAGCCCCTGCAGGGCATCCCGGCGCCCCTGTACTGCCTGGTGCAGGAACCCCGCTGCGCCTGGCTTCCCACCTGGGCCCGGAGTCTTGTGGAGGGGCTGGAGCCCACCGACTACGGCGCCATCTACCTGGCCGTGGTCTGCCTGTTCCTGGTGGCCGTCTACCGGGCCCTGGAGCGGGCCATCCGGTCGCCGTGGGGGCGGGTTCTGCGGGCCATCCGGGAAGAGGAGTGGGCCGCGGCCATGTACGGCAAGGATGTGTTCGCCTTCAAGCTGCAGGCCCTGATGGTGGGCGCGGCCATCATGGGCATGGGAGGGGCCCTGTACGCCCACTACCTGCTTTCCATCGACTACACCCACTTCACCCCCCTGTACGGCACCTTCCTCATCTGGGTGATGCTCATCCTGGGCGGCAGCGGCAACAACCGGGGGGCCGTGGTGGGAGCGTTCCTCATCTGGGCCGTGTGGACCGGAAGCGCCTTCGTCACGGACCGGCTCAGCCCCTTCCTGGGGGCGCTGTCGCCGGCGTTGCCGTCCCGGGCTCCCTACCTGCGCTACCTGCTCATCGCGGTGCTCCTGGAAGTGGTGCTGCTGTGGCGGCCTCAGGGCCTGCTGGGAGAGGAGCGGCGGGTCTCGCGCTTTCTGGAGGAGGAAGGCGAGCCCGCCGCCGGCAGCACGCGCTGAAGGCCCCGGGCCTGCCCGCCGCACGCAGGGGACGAGGGCGGGGACAGGCCCGGGGTGCTATGCCGGGAGCTACTGGGCGGGAATCTCGCCGGCCCGCCGGATGGTGACGGTCTGGATGCCGCTTCGGGTGTAGCGCCACACCTCGATGGGGGTGACGACGTCGCCGGCGGCGTCGAAGTTCACCTCGCCGGCAGCCCCGGTGTAGTCGATGTCGGAGCCGGCCCGCAAGAGCCGGAAGGCCTGCACGAACCCGTTGACGCCCACCCGCTCACCGGGCGGGTTGGCCACCTGCCGCAGGCGGTCCCGCACGTTGCGGCCGTTCACGGGAACGTTGTCCACCAGGCACTTGGCGATGGCCAGCCCCACCACCGCCACCGCGTCGTAGGCGGTGTCCATGAAGGGCAGGGGAGGCCGCGACCCGTACTCGGCCTGGTAGGCGCTGTTGAAGGTGAGCGCGCCCTGCCACTGGGGATCCGCGCCGGGTGCGGTGCCCAGCTGGCCCTCCACCACGTCCGGCCCCAGCGTCCGCAGCACCTCCTCGGACTTGGTGCCGTCCACGTACTGGAAGCGCCGGAACCCGAAGATTTCCACCGCCTCCCGCAGGTAGACGGTGGCCTGGCCGGGGTACGTGATGGCCACCAGCACATCGGGGTCGCCCCGCAGGGCCAGCGCCAGCTCCGAGGTGTAGGTGGGCTTCACCTCCTCGGGCACCGGCACCTGGGCCGTGACCACGCCGCCCCGCAGCTGGAAGGAGCGGGCGAAGCCGTTGGACAGGCCCTGACCGTACGGGTTGTTCACGTAAATGGTGGCGGCGGTGCGGTAGCGGTACCCGGGAACGATCTCGCCCGCCAGCAGCTGCGCAGCCACCACGCCCTGCAGGGCGTCGGAGGCGACGGTTCGGAACAGGAAGTCCCGGTTGCGGTCGGCCGGCAGCACCGTGATGAGGGGCGACGTGCTGGCGTTGGAGATCTGGGGGATGCCCGCCGGGATGGTGACCGACTCCGCCACGGGGATGGTGACCCCGCTGGCCAGGGAACCCACGATGGCCACCACCCGGTCCACGTTCACCAGCTTGCGGGCCCGGTCCACCCCCACCGAGGCGGTGGTGCCCGAGTCCTCATGCACCAGCTCCAGGATGGGGCCGCCGAAGACCTGGACGGCCGCGTCGTTGATGTGCTTGGCGGCCAGGTTGGCGGCGTTGCGGTGGTGCGGCCCGAACTCCGCCAGCGCACCCGTGTAGTCGAAGAGGGTTCCCACCCGGGCCACCGGCGGCCGGCCTTCCGCGGCCACCCGCAGGGAAAGCCTTCCCGAAAGCGCCAGCGCTCCCGCTGCGGACCCCACGCCCTTCAAGAACCGTCGACGGCCCACCGATTGAGGGCTGCTCATGCTTGTCCCACCCATCTTGCCATCCCTCCCGCGCCCGTGGACGGCCAGGATGCGTCGGGCTGCCCGGGGCTCAGTTCGCCACGGGCAGCGGCCTTCCTGCGTGGGCCCGCACGCAAGGGCCTGCCGGGCCCCGCCCGCGCAGGAACGCGGGCGGCGGCGGCTAATCCCGGGCCGGGGGAATGGACGGTGCAGGCGAACCAGCAACCGCCTCTGTTGGAAGTGCGCCAGCTGGTGAAGGACTTCGGGGGCCTGCGGGCCGTCAACGGGTGTTCCTTTTCCGTGCAACGGGGAACCATCACCGGCCTCATCGGGCCCAACGGCGCCGGCAAGACCACGGTGTTCAACCTCATCACCGGCTTTCTGGTGCCCGATGCAGGTCAGGTGCTGTTCAAAGGCGAGGACATCACGGGGCTCCCGCCCCACGCCATCTTCGCTCGGGGCATCTGCCGCACCTTCCAGATCCCCCGGGAGCACCGCAGCATGACCGTGCTGGAGAATCTCCTGCTGGTGCCGCGGGGGCAGGTGGGGGAGCGGCTGTGGAGTCCGTGGCTGTTCCCCAGGGCCGTGCAGCGCCAGGAGCAGCAGTTGCGGGAGAAGGCCCTGGAGGTTCTGGAGACGGTGCAGCTGGCGCACCTCAAGGACGAATATGCGGGCAACCTCTCGGGCGGGCAGAAGAAGCTACTGGAACTGGCCCGCACCATGATGGCCGACCCGGAGCTGGTGCTGCTGGACGAGCCGGGCGCAGGGGTGAACCCCACCTTGATGCGCCAGTTGGTGGCCGTCATCGAGCAGCTGCGCAGGGAGAAAGGCATCACCTTCCTGCTCATCGAGCACGACATGGACCTGGTGATGAGCCTTTGCAACCCCGTGGTGGTCATGAGCGAGGGTGCCCGCCTCACCGAGGGCACGCCGGACGAGGTACGGCGGGATCCCCGGGTGCTGGAGGCCTACCTGGGAGGGCAGTATGTGGCTGTTGAAGGTTGAAGGCCTGCACAGCGGCTACGGTGACATGCAGGTGCTCCACGACGTGCACCTGGCCGTGGCGCCCGGGGAGTTCGTGTGCGTCATCGGGCCCAACGGGGCCGGCAAGTCCACCCTCCTCAAGACCATCTTCGGGCTGCTGCGCCCTTCGGGGGGGCGCATCCAGTTCGACGGCCAGGATATCACCGGATGGCCGCCCCAGCGGCTGGTGCGCATGGGCCTGGCCTACGTGCCGCAGGTGGACAACGTCTTCCCGTCGCTGACCGTGGAGGAGAACCTGGAGGTGGGCGGCTTCGTCCTGCAGGAGGACCTGCAGGAGCGCAAGGAGCGGGTCTTCTCCCTCTTTCCGGTGCTGCGGGAGCGCCGGCGCCAGCGGGTAGGAGGCATGTCGGGCGGCGAGCGGCAGATGGTGGCCATGGGCCGGGCCCTCATGCTGCAGCCCCGGCTGCTGCTTTTGGACGAACCCTCTGCCGGGCTGGCTCCCAAGCTGGTGGAGCACCTGTTCGAGCAGGTGCAGGCCATCCACGCCTCGGGGGTGGCGGTGGTGATGGTGGAGCAAAACGCCCGCCGCTCCCTGGAAGTGGCCCAGAGGGCCTACGTCCTGGCCGGCGGGCGCAACCGCTTCGAGGGCCCCAGCCGCCAGCTGCTGGAGGACCCCGAAGTGGGACGGCTGTACCTGGGCGGTTAGGGAGCACCGGCCGCGGCCGGGGCGGCCGCCGGGGCCGGAGCCGGAGCCAGGGCCTGCACCAGCGTGCGGACGTTGTGGCGCATCATGCCTGCGTAGCTGTCGGCACCGCTTCCAGGCGGGCCCAGCGCGTCCGCGTACAGCTTGCCGCCGATGGGAACTCCCGCCTGCGCGGCCAGCTCCTGCAGGATCCGGGGGTTCACCGTGCTCTCCACGAACGCGGGCACTCCGTGCTGGCGAAGCCGGCGCAGCAGCACCCCCAGGCGGTAGGCGGAGGGCTCCTCGTCGGTGCTGACCCCCCACACGCTGTCCAGCACCTCCAGGCCGTAGCGGCGGCCAAAGTAGCGGTAGGCGTCGTGGGTGGTCACCAGCTTGCGGCGCTCGGGGGGAACGGAAGCCAGCTGGGCCTCAATCCAGCGGTGCAGCTGGTGCAGCTCCTCCACCAGCAGGGCGGCCCGGCGGCGATATTCGGCCTGGCCGGCCGGGTCCATCTCTTCGAAGATGGTAGCGATCTGCTCCACGTAGCGGGCGGCCAGGAGTGGGTCCATCCACAAGTGGGGGTCCGGGTAGTCGGGGCGGCCCGGCCAGGGCAGGGTGGGTATGCCCGCCGCCTCGGCCACCGCCACCGCCGCAACGTTCGGGCGGGAGCTGGCCAGGCGCACGGCCCAGAAGTCCAGGCCGTAGCCGTTGACCAGCAGGCGCCGGGCCCGCTGCACCATGCGGGCATCGTGGGGGGTGGGCTCGTACGTGTGGGGATCCTGCCCGGGCCCCAGCAGGCTGTACACCGCCACCCGGTCGCCTCCCACCCGGGCTGCCAGGTCGGCCAGGATGTTGATGCTGGTCACCACCACCGGGCGCGGCTCGGGATCGGCCAGGGCGGCGCGCTGGCCTGTACCCAGGGAGGCCAGGGCCCACGGCAGGCCCAGGCCGGCTGCCGCCAGCGCGGCGAACAGGCCCGGACGCACCCGGCGGGAGGCCGGGTCGCCTTGCCTGCCCGGCTGCTGGCGGGGCCTGGCGCGGCGGCGACGGGCCAGCAGGCCCTGCTGCGGCGACAGCAGCAGGGCGCAGGCAAAGGCGAAGGTGGCCACCAGCACCATGGCGGGGCCCGAGGCCAGGTTGAGGTAGTAGGAGAGGTACAGCCCCCCGGTTGCCGACAACGCCCCCACCAGGGCGGCTACGCCCATCATCTGGGGCATGCGGCGGGTGAGCAGAAAGGCCGTGGCGGGAGGGGTTACCAGCATGGCCAGCGCCAGCACGATCCCCACCGCCTGCAACGCACCCACGATGGTGGCCGAGACCAGCACCAGCATGAGGTAGTGCAGGAAGCCCACGGGAAGTCCCGCCACCTGGGCGCCCACCGGGTCGAAGGCCCAAAGCTGAAGCTCCTTGAACAGCGCCAGCACCACGGCCAACACCAGCATCCCCATGGCGGCCAGCACCGCCAGGTCCCACCGGGAGACGGCCAGCACGTTGCCGAACAGCACGTGGAAGACGTCGACGCTGCTGCGAACCCGGCCCAGCACCGCCAGCCCCAGGGCGAACGCCCCCAGGAAGAGGATCCCCGTGGCGGCATCGCTCTTCAGGCGGGTGTGGCGTTCCACAAAGCCGATGCCGGCGGCGGTGGCCAGGCTGCTGATGAGGGCGCCGGCGAAGTAGGGCCATCCCAGCACGTAGGCCAGGGCCACCCCGGGCAGGACGGCATGGGAGATGGCGTCGCCCAACAGCGACCACCGGCGCACCAGAAGGAAGCTGCCCACCACCCCGCCGGTGATCCCCACCAGGGCAGAAGCTGCCAGGGCCCGCACCATGAAGGGGTACTGCAGGGGTTCCAGCCACACATCCCAGGGGCTGATGGGTATCGCCTCCCCACCCGGCGGGCAGCGTGTCAGGCGTGGTCGGGGCCCGCATACGCCCGGCGGATGTTGTCGGGGTTCAGGGCTTGCTCGGGTGGCCCGAAGGCGACGGGCGAGCCGTTGAGGAGCAAGACCAGGTCGTAGTGGCGGGCGGCGGAGAGGTCATGGTGCACCACCAGCACCGTGCGGCCCTGGGCCTTCAGGCGGTGCATGACGTCGAACAGCACCTGTTGGGTAGGGGCGTCCACGCCCGTGAAGGGTTCATCCAGCAACAGCAGGGGCGCCTGCTGGGCCAGGGCCCGGGCCAGGAAAACCCGCTGCTGCTGGCCGCCCGAAAGCTCGCCGATGCGCCGGCCGGCCAGTTCCCGCATGCCCACCGCCTCCAGGGCCTGCTCCACGGCCAGCCGGTCTTCCCGACCGGCCGGGCGCAGCCAGCCCACGTGGCCCACCCGGCCCATCATGGCCACGTCCCAGACGGTGGCGGGAAAGTCCCAGTCCACCGCTTCCCGCTGGGGCACGTACGCCACCAGTCCAGGCCGGCCTCCGGGCGCAAGGCCGAACAGCCGCACCTCCCCGGCAGCCGGCCGCACCAGGCCCAAAAGCGCCTTCAGCAGCGAGGACTTGCCGGCGCCGTTGGGTCCCACCACCCCCATCACCACCCCCGGCGGGCAGCAAAAGGAGACGCCGCGCAGGGCCACCCGGTCGCCGTAGCGCACCCACAGGTCACA
>DATCLL010000056.1:0-4128 GCA_036563935.1 Limnochordales bacterium
TCGGCCACCATGAGGGGATTCTGCCGCAAGAACTCCCGGGCCTGGTCCCTGCCCTGCCCGAGGCGGGTGTCGCCGTAGGCATACCAGGGGCCGCTTTTCTGTACCAGGCCCATGGAGACCGCCACGTCCAGGACGTCCAGCTCGTGGCAGATGCCGGTGCCGTACAGGATGTCGAACTCCGCCTCCCGGAAGGGCGGCGCCAGCTTGTTCTTCACCACCTTCACCTTGGCCCGCATCCCCACCGTGTCGGGCCCCTGCTTGAGCACCTCCACGCGGCGGATGTCCATGCGGATGCTCGCGTAGAACTTCAGCGCCCGGCCGCCCGGAGTGGTTTCCGGATTGCCGAACATGACGCCCACCTTCTCCCGCAGCTGGTTGGTGAAGACCACCACGCAGCGGGAGCGCGCGATGGCGGCAGTAAGCTTGCGCAGGGCCTGGGACATGAGCCGGGCCTGCAGCCCCACGTGGGCGTCCCCCATCTCCCCCTCGATCTCCGCCCGGGGCGCCAGCGCGGCCACCGAGTCCACCACGATGACGTCCACGGCCTCGCTGCGCACCAGGGCCTCCGCGATCTCCAGGGCCTGCTCGGCGGTGTCCGGCTGCGAGATGAGGAGGTTGTCCACGTCCACCCCCAGCCGCCGGGCGTAGCGGGGATCCTGGGCGTGCTCCGCGTCGATGAAGGCGGCGATCCCGCCGCCTTTTTGGGCCTCCGCCATGATGTGCAGCGCCAGGGTGGTCTTGCCCGAGGATTCCGGCCCGAAGATCTCCACGATGCGGCCCCGGGGCACGCCACCCACCCCCAGGGCCAGGTCCAGCGCCAGCGACCCGGTGGGGATGACGTCCACGTGCTCCGTCTGGGTCTCTCCCATGCGCATGATGGCACCCTTGCCGTGCTGGCGCTCGATCTGCGCGATGGCCGCCTCCAGCGCCCGCATGCGCTGGCCTTCCTGCTCGGCAACGGTCATGGCCTATCGCTCTCCTTCCCCGGCCCCCGCACCCGGATAGCCCGTGCCCGCATCACCCGCGCCCAGCGGGCAGCGGTACAGCTCCCAGTACCTGGGTCCCGACGGCCGAAGCTCGCTGCCCATCACCACCGCCGCCTCCACGGGACACCGGCCCAGCCCATCCAGCTGCACCCCCGCCAGGTACTGCGCCAGGCCGCCTGCCAGCCGGGCCCGGGGCGCCTTCACCCGGCCCAGGGTCAGGTGCGGCACGAAGGGCGCGTCCGCGGGCGGGAAGCCTGCCTGCTGCAACTCCTGCTCCAGCCGCCCGGCAAGCCGGGACAGCCGCCAGCCGCTTTGCGGATCCACGCCCGCCCACAGCACCCGCACCGGCCCCCTCTCCGGAAACACCCCGAGGCCGGCCAGGCCCATCCAGAACGGGCCCTCTCCCCCGCACGCACGCTGCAGCGCGGCGGCCACCTGCCGCACCTGCTGCTGGGAAAGCTCGCCCAGGAAACGCAGGGTGATGTGGTACTGCTCGGGGGCCACCCACCGCACCGGGCCCAGCCATCCCTCCAGGCGGGCCTGCAGGCCTGCCACCACCCGGCCCAGGCGCCGGCCAAGCTCCTGGTCCAGCGGAACGGCCACGAAGGTGCGGACGGCGTCACCCGGCCCCGCGGGACGGCTCACGGCCGTCGCCCTCCCCGGAGGTAGTTCGGGCGCTGCCAGGCATTTCCTTCCCAACCCCGACCCGGTCCTGCAGGAAGCAGCGAAGCAGGTTCAGCGCCGCCTGGGCAGCCCGTGCCTTCACCAGTCGGCGTTCCCCGGGGAACCGGTGTTCTTCCACCCGCGCCTGCCCGCCATCGGTCACCGCCACGAAGACCAGGCCCACCGGCTTGCGGTCCGTGGCGCCCGTGGGCCCGGCGATGCCGGTGACTGCCAGCCCCAGGTCCGCCCCCGCCGTGCGGCGGACGCCCTCGGCCATGGCTCTGGCGCATGCCTCGCTTACCGCACCGTGCTCGGCCAGCACGGCCGGATCCACCCCGAGCCGGCGCACCTTCGCCTCGTTGCTGTACACCACGGCGCCCTCTACGAAGAACCGGGAGACGCCCGGCACGTTGGTGAGCCGGTCCCCCACCAGCCCCCCCGTGCACGATTCCGCCACGGCCAGGGTGCACCCCGACGCCTCCAGCAAGCGCACCACCACCGCCTCCAGGGTGTCGTCGTCAAACCCGTACAGGTACTGCCCCACCCGGGCCAGCACCCGCTGGACCATCTCCTCCACCAGCTGCTGGGCCTGCTCCCGGTGCGGGGCCGAGGCCGTCACCCTCAGGCTCACCTCTCCCACGCCCGCGTAGGTGGCCAGGGTGGGGTTCGTCTGCGCCCGGATCAGGTCCCGCAACGCCTCTTCCAGCGCTGCCTCCCCGATGCCGGCAAACTTCAGCAGGCGGGAATAGAGAGCCCTCGCCTCGCCCCGCTGGCGGGCCAGTTCCTGCAGGAACCCCAGCACCCATGACTCCACCATGGCCTGCAGTTCCGCCGGCGGCCCGGGCAGGGCCACCACGGCCTTGCCCTGCCCCTGCCATGCGAAGCCCGGCGCGGAACCGTTGGGGTTGGGGATGATGCGGGAGCCGGCCGGCACCAGGGCCTGGCGGCGCTGGTGGGGCTGCATGACCCGCTGGAGACGGCGGAAGTACGCCTCCACCTGGGCCAGCGCCTCCGGGTCCTCCTGCAGCTCGCAGCCCACCGCGGCCGCCGCCACGTGGCGGGTGATGTCGTCGTCGGTGGGGCCCAGGCCTCCCACCAGGATGACCACGTCGGAACGCTCCAGGGCCAAACTGACGCAGTGCAGCGCTCGCCGGAAGTTGTCGCCTACCGTCTGCCGGAAAAAGCAGTCGATGCCGATACGGCTCAGCTGGCGGGCCAGGTAGGCGGCGTTGGTGTCCACGATCTGGCCCAGCAGCAGCTCGGTGCCGATGCTGACGATTTCGGCCCGCACCCTCCCACCCCCGTCCGGGACGAGGCGGCCCCGCCCTTACGCCCCCAGGGCGGGTACGGCGTGGGGCTGCGGCGCCCCTTCCCCGGCCCCGGCCTGGGTAGAGCCCGCCGCCAGCCACTGCCGCAGCTGGTCGCCCCCGATGCGCTCGTCTTCCTCCAGCGCCCGGGCTGCCCGGCGCAGCGCGTCCCGCCGGGCCTCGAGAAGCTCCCGCACCCGGGCCTCCTGGTCAGCCAGGATCCGGGAGACTGCCTCGTGCAGCACCTTCTGGGGCATGTGCTCCCGGGCCACCACACCCAGCGGGGACATGCCCGCGTACACCATGCGCCGGGCCAGCTCCGCCGCCTGGTCGATGTCGTTCATGGCTCCCGTGCTGCGGCTGCCCAGCTCCAGCTCCTCGGCCACCGCGCCGCCCAGGGCCACGGCAATCTGGTCTTGCAGCTGGCGGGACGTGTACAGGTAGCGGTCCTCCATCTCGTGCTGGCGCATGTACCCCAGCGCCTGGCCCCGGGACGTCACCGTGACCTGGGCCACGGACCCGGGCCGCAGAAGCTCCGAAACCACCGCGTGACCGGCCTCGTGCACGGCCACCCGGCGCATCTCCTCTGGCGAAGGGCGCCGGTCCAGGCGCTCGCCCAGCAGCACCTTGTCGATGGCCTCCCGAAGGTCGGCCGGCTCGATGACGTCCCGGCCGGCCCGAAGGGCCGCGATGGCGGCTTCGTTCATCACCGCCTCCAGGTGCGCTCCCGAAAAGCCGAAGGTCTCCCGGGCCACGCTGTGCAGGTCGCACTCGGGGGAGAGGGGACGTCCCCGGGCATGGATGCGCAGGATCTGCAGCCGGCCCTCCCGGTCGGGCAGGTCCACCCGCACCACCCGGTCAAACCTCCCGGGCCGCAGCAGGGCCGGGTCCAGCAGGTCCAGGCGATTGGTGGCCCCCACCACCAGCACCCGCACGTCGTTGTGCCTGGCTATGCCGTCCATCTCCACCAGGAGCTGGTTCAGCGTCTGATCGTACTCCAGGTGGCTGCTGTGGCGGCCCCTCTTCCCGCCCAGCACCTCCAGCTCGTCGATGAACACGATGGCCAGCCGGCTTCGCCGCTGACGGGCCGCCGCCCGGGCCCGGCGGAACAGGTCCCGTACCCGCTGGGCCCCCACGCCCGCGTACACCTCCACGAACTGCGAGCCGCTGGC
>DATCLL010000057.1:0-19488 GCA_036563935.1 Limnochordales bacterium
AGGCGCTCCCGGGCCTCCTCGGTGATGGAGGGGTGGGAGTCCATGCCGTCCTTCAACGCCCGCAGCACGTCCAGCGGCCCGATGCAGCGTGCCCCCTTGGTGACCAGGGCGCTGGAGATGCGGTTGATGACGTAGCGGGGATCGATGCCGCTCATGCCCTCGTTGGGGTGCTCGTTGCGCAGTTCCTCCACGTCCTTGGGCTTGAACCCCTCCACGTCCTCGCCGTCGTACAGCTTCATCTTCTTGATGAGGTCCATGCCCTGCTTCTTGGACTCCTTCAGCCGGGACAGCACCGAGAACATGGCGGCCACCCGCAGCGCGTGGGGGGCGATGTGCACGTCCCAGACGATGTTGCTCTGGCGGATGAGCTTCTCGTAGATGCGCACCTCGTCCGAGACCCGCAGGTTGTAGGGGATGGGCATGACGATGATGCGGGAGTGCAGGGCCTCGTTGCGCTTGTTGGAGATGAAGGCCCGGTACTCCTCCTCGTTGGTGTGCGCGACGATGACCTCGTCCGCGGAGATGAGGGCGAAGCGACCGGCCTTGAAGTTCCCCTCCTGGGAGAGGCTCAGCAGGTGCCACAGGAACTTCTGGTCCACCTTCAGCATCTCCTGGAACTCCATGAGGCCCCGGTTGGCCACGTTCAACTCGCCGTCGAACCGGTATGCCCGGGGATCCGACTCGGAGCCGTAGCGGGCGATGGTGGAAAAGTCGATGCTGCCCGTCAGCTCCGAGATGTCCTGGCTCTTCGGGTCCGAGGGGCTGAAGGTGCCGATGCCGATGCGCTTCTCCTCGGAGAAGACGATGCGCCGCACCCGCACGTCCTCGATGCGGCCGCCGTACTCCTCCTCCACCATGAGCTGGCAGCGGGGGCACAGGCTCCCCTCGATTTGAACCCCCAGCTCCCGCTCGAACTCGGGCCGCAGGGGAGTGGGGATGAGGTGCAGCGGCTCTTCGTGCATGGGGCAGCCCGCGATGGCGTACACGGCCCCCTCCTCGGTGCGGGTGTACGCCTCCAGCCCCCGCTTGAGCAGCTGCACGATGGTGGACTTGCCGCCGCTCACCGGGCCCATGAGGAGCAGGATGCGCTTGCGCACGTCCAGCCGGCGCGCCGCGGCGTGGAAGTACTCCTCCACCAGGCGCTGCAGCGCGCGGTCCAGCCCGAACAGCTCCTTCTCGAAGAACCGGTAGCGCTTGACCCCGTCCACCTCCTCCACGCCGTGGGAGATGATCATCTGGTACACCCGGGCGTGGGCGTGCTGGGCGATGCGGGGGTTCTTGCGCACCAGCTCCAGGTAGTCCACGAAGGTGCCCTCCCACTGGAGGGCCTTCTCCTGCTCCCGGTACTCTTCCAGCTTTTTCAACACGTTCACCTCGGGTCCACCCCCGACCGAACGGGTCGGATGACAAACAGGCCGGCAGGCTGCTGAGCCGGCCGGCCGAATTCCAGGATACGGAACTTCCCTCCTGCGGCGGCGGTGCGCGCCGGTGCCGAACGGGCAGAACAGCTGGGCGGGCGTCGGGCGCGCGGAGTGCCGCCGGGAAGGGGAGAAACCGCCACGTGGGTTGTAAGGTCCGAGGTCGGCCTCCGCGCTGAACCATCCAGCCCCTGGCGGGGCTGTTACACTATTATACGGGTTTGTGCCCGATAAATTCTTCGGCACGAACCTTTTTCCTGCTGGAGTCTCCCCTGCGATCCCTGGCAATGCGCGCCATGCGGGCCTTGGAGGGGGTGGGGGATGTCCCTATAATGTTGGCGGGTCCCGCAAGGCGTGCGGGCCTGCGGGGCACGACCCGCGGGACAGGGGTGGAAGCCATCCGAAGCAAGAGCTGGGCCGTGGCGCTGGTGGTGGCCGTGGCAGCGGTGGGCTACCTGATGGTGACCGCGCTGCAGGCGGGAAGCAGCTACTACGTTACCGTGGCGGAGGCGGCCGAGCTGGCGGGGCGGGGCGGCGCGGCCGGACGGGCGGTGCGGGTGCAGGGTGTGGTGGCCGCCGACGGCCTGGAGTGGGAACGGGGCCGCTGGCAACTGCGGTTCTGGCTGGAGGACGAACAGGTGCCCGGCCGGCGGCTGCACGTGGAGTACGCCGGCGCCCGCCCCGACGGCATGGAACCCGGCCGAACGGTCATCGTGGAAGGGCGGCTGTACCCGGGGCGGGTGCAGGCCACGGCCGTCCTGGTACGCTGTCCCAGCCGCTACGAGGTAGAGGTGGCCCGCCTGCCCCGGCGGGAAAGCTGAGATGGCGCAGGTACACCGCGCAGCTGCCCGGCGGGCGGCCCGGCCCGGGGCTTGCCGGTGCAGGGCGGGCCTTGGGGCGGCGGCCCTGGTGATGGCCTGTCTGACGCTGGCCGCGTGGGTGGTGCCGGGCGCAGCCAGGGCCGGCCCGGCGCCGGCGTCGGCCGCCGGCCCCGGCCAGGGATGGCAAGGGGGGATCGCCGCGGCCGGTGACTGGGAGGTGTTGTACGAGCACCTCCTAGTGCGCCCCCTCCCCGGTGCCGAGGAGCCGGACAGCTTTGAGGTGGTGGACCTCCTGCGGCTGGTGCCCCGAGTGCCCGAGGACGCCCGGGGGGCGTCGTCGCCGCCGGAAGCCTCCCTGGTGGTGCTGCCCCTGCCTTCCGGCTACCGGGGACTGCGGGTGCTGGCGGGCCTGGTTCCCCACAGCGTGGTGGCGGAAAGCACCGAGCTGAGGGCGGTGGCAGAGCCGCCGGCAGCGGGCCAGCCGGGGCAGGCCGGGCAGGTAGGGCAGGCAGGGCAGGCAGGGCAGGCAGGACCGGCGGGAGAGCAGCGCCTGCAGTCCACCTCGGTGGTGGTTCGCTACCAGCTCTCGGCCCGCCGCATGGCCCACGCGTGGAACGTCTGGCGCCCGTACCCCGTCCGGGAGGGGTGGGCCCTGGTGCACCCCCGGGCTCCGGTGGCCCTGGCAGGAGGCCAGCCGGCCGGGACAGTCCTGCTGGAAGGGGAGGCGTACCGGGCCTTTGTGGCCCGGCAGGCAGTTGCGGGTCAGCCCTTGTTCGCCTTTTCGGCGCTGCCCGGCACCGACGCCGCATCCCGCGGCGCGCCGGCGGCCTCGGGGGCAGTTTCGGCCCTGCCGAGGCCGCGAGCCTTCGCCGTGGCTGCTGTGGGGCTGCTGGCCGCCCTGCTGGGCGTTGCGGCGCGGTCCAGGGGGCTTCGAGGCGGAGCTTTTCGGCCCCGGGTGCTTCCGCCCCGCAGCGGCAGGCCCGCCCGGCCTGCCGGGCGGCTGGCTGCGCGCCTTGCGGAGCTGGAGGCGGAGTGGGAGGCGGGGTTTCTGGAGCGCTCCGCCTACGAGCAAAAGCGGCAGCGCCTGCTGCAGCAGCTGGGGGAACCGGCGGGGCATGATTGAGGTGCGCCGGCTGGTCAAGCGCCTGGGAGGCCGTGCGGTGCTGCGGGGCCTGGACCTGGCGGTGGCAGCCGGGCAGTGCGTGGCGGTGGCAGGCCCTAACGGGGCCGGCAAGACGACGCTGTTGCGGGTGATGGCCGGCCTTGTGGCCCCGGACCGGGGCGAGGTGTGGGTGCTGGGGGAGCCCGTGCACCGGGGCGCCCGTGCCTGGCGGCGGCACCTGGGGTGGGTGGGCCACGAGCCTGCCCTCTACGACCAGCTGTCGGCGGCGGAGAACCTGCGCTTCTGGGCCCGGTGGAGCGGGGTCGAGCTTCCGGCAGGTCGCCTGCAGGAGCTTCTGGAACAGTGCGGCCTGGACTGGGCCGCCGACGAGCCGGTGGCCACCTTCTCCCGGGGGATGCGCCAGCGCCTGGAGCTGGCCCGGGCCTTGCTGGGGAAGCCCAGGGTGCTGCTTTTGGATGAGCCGTTCAACGCCCTGGACCGGCAGGGCCGAGCGTGGCTGGCGCAGCTCCTGCAGGCCCGCAAGGGGGAGGGCTGCGCCCTCGTGGTGGTGACCCACCGTCCCGAGGAGCTGGCGGGGCTGGCGGACTGCCTGGCCCTGCTGGAGGGGGGCCGCCTGTGGTTTCCGGAGGGCAGCGACGGCAAGGCCCCCACGCCCGCGCCCCGGCCGGCGGCCTGGCGGACCTGAAATATGGCGCGCCCGCCCTGCACCTGGCGCGCCCGGCGGGATGGTGGCGCAGCGCGGCCTCCCTGGCGGCCAAAGACCTGCGGGTGGGCCTGCGCCGCCGGGAGATGGCGGCCGGGGTGCTGGTCTTCTCGTTGCTGGTGGCCCTCACCTTCGCCTTCGCCTTTGACCCGGCCCGCCTGGACGGGCGGCGGCTGATGCCGGGGGCGCTGTGGGTGACGGTGCTGTTCTCGGGCATGCTGGCCGTCTCCCGCACCATGGCGGCCGAGCAGGAGCACGGCACGCTGGCGGCCCTGCTGGCCTCCCCCGTTGGCCCCGAGGCCCTGTTCTTCGGGAAGATGGCCGGTGCCCTGGCCTGGGTGGCCCTGGTGGAGCTGGTGGCGGCCCCGGTCCTGGCAGCTCTGCTGCGGGTGACGGTGGACAGGCCGGCCCTTCTGGCGGGGGTGCTGGCGTTGGGGAGCGTGGGGTTCGTGGGGGCTGCCACGTTGGTGGCGGCGGTGAGCCTGCAGGCCCGGGGCGGCGAGGTTCTGATGCCCGTGCTTTTGGTTCCCCTGGCCGTGCCGGCGACCCTGGCGGCCGTCGAGGCCATGGGCGCGGTGCTGCAGGGAGAAGGGGCCGGCGCCTTGGGCGTGTGGGTTCGGGTGCTGGTGGCCTACGACGTGCTGATGGTGGCCCTGCCGCCGGCCCTGTTCCGCTTCCTGTGGGAGGGATGAGCCGTGATGGACGAGCCCACCCCGGCAGGCTCCGCCGGCAGGTCCGGCCGCTTCCAGGGCCCGTGGGAGCTGGGCCCGGCGCTGGCCCTGGTGGCAGCCTGCCTGTACCTGGCGCTGGTGTGGGTGCCCAACGAGCGCACCATGGGTGTGGTCTCCCGCATCTTCTACGTGCACGTGGCCAGCGCCTGGAGCGCCTTCGTGGCCTTTGCCGTCACCGCCGTGGCAGGCGCTGTCTACTTGGCCCGGCGGGACTGGCGGTGGGACCTGTGGGCGGCGGCCTCCGCGGAGGTGGGGGTGGTGTTCACCACCGCCGTCCTGGTCACCGGGCCGCTGTGGGCGCGGCCGGTGTGGAACGTCTGGTGGACCTGGGATCCCCGGCTGACCACCACCCTGGTGCTGTGGTTTTTGTACGTGGGGTACCTGGCGCTGCGCCAGGCGGTGGAGGACGAGGATCGGCGCGCCCGGCTGGCGGCCGTGTACGGGCTGGTGGCGTTCCTGGACGTGCCGGTGGTCTACCAGTCCACCCGGTGGTGGCGCACCATCCACCCCCAGGTGCTGGGGCCGGGGTCTGGCGGGGTGGCCCCGGAGATGCTGCTGACGCTGGCGGTGTGCGCGGCGGCGTTCCTGGCGCTGTACGCCGTGCTGTGGCGGTTGGCGGTGCGGGTGGGGGCGCTGGAGCGCAGGGCACGGCAGGCCCAGGAAGAGCTTGTGGCGTGAAGCGGCGCGGGACGGGGGCAGGGCCTTGGGGTACTTCGTGGCAGCGTACATCGCGGTGTGGGTGCTGTTGTTCGCCTACGTGGCCCTTCTGCACCGCAGGCTGGCCCGGGCGGAGCGGCTGGTGCAGCGGGTGAGCCAGCGCCTGCAGCGCCAGCCGCCTCCACCGGCGGGTTCGGACCCCGGCGCATACTAGGGCCGTGGTCGACCGGCAGGAGTCCCTCCGCCCGCCTGCCTGGGTGCGGCGCCTCGCGTGGATGGTGATGGGGCTGGCCGCCTCCCTGTTCGTGTGGGGCATGAGCCTGGCCCTGCGGGGCGCCTGGGCGCGCTGGGTGCCCAGCGAGCCGGCGCCCCGCCGCCTGGAACACGCGGTGCTGGTGAGGGAGCGGGGAACCGGCCGCTACCTGGTGTACACGGAAATCCAGGTGCGCCCGGGAGACCTCCTCATCACCCCGGACGGGCGGCTGTGGGTCATCGAGCAGGTGGGGTTCGACACCGCCTGGGCGCGGCCGGCGGAGAAAAGCCG
Organism: Limnochordales bacterium; assembly: GCA_036563935.1. Lineage (GTDB taxonomy): Bacteria > Bacillota > Limnochordia > Limnochordales > Geochordaceae > DATCLL01. The sequence continues at coordinate 5,998 of DATCLL010000057.1, forward strand.
CTCTTCGCCGCCCGCCCCGCGCCGCAAGCCGGGCAGCTAGGCGGCGGGCGGGTCGGGCCCGGCCGGCGGGCCGGAAGGTGCGGGCGGGGGCGTGGGGGGCTCCCAGGGTTCCAGGAGGACCTCGTCGCCGGTGTAGTCGTTTTGGAGAAAGCCGGCGTACGCCCGGATCCCCAGGCGCTGGTCGAACTCGCTCCATCCCTGGCGGTCCCCGGCGCCCATCTGGATGCGCTCGTACAGCCGGCGCACCTGGTTGAGCTTGGCGCTGGCGTCGTCGGCCAGGTGCACGATCCAGGCGTTCATGGTGCGGGGCAGCACCGGGGCTCCCCGGTCCAGGCTCCCGTGGTGGCTCAGCAGGCAGTGGAGGAGCTCTTCCCGCAGGTCGGGCGGGAACTGGGGGATGTGGGCCACCTGCTCTTCCACGAACCGGGCTCCCAGGTAGATGTGGCCCAGAAGCTCCCCCTCCCGGGAGTAGGCGAAGTGGCCGCCCTGGCGCTCCAGCTCGAAGAGCTTGCCCACGTCGTGCAGCACGATGGCTGCGGTCACCACGTCCGGGTCGGCGTAGTCGGGGTGCAGGGAGGCCAGGGCCCGGCCCACGCTGACCATCTCCAGCACGTGCTCCAGGAGTCCGCCCAGGTAGGCGTGGTGCACCTCCTTGGCGGCGGCCGCCTCGGCGAAGGCCCGGCGGACACTTCCCCTCTCCCCCACCGTCATCTCCAAAAGGCGCCGCAGCCACGGGTTGGAAACCTCGGCCACCACGCGGTCCAGCCGGGCCAGCATCTCCGGAACCGAAAACCGGGAGGCCGCCCAGAAGTCGGAGGGGTCCACTCCCTCGTCGGCGCGGGCACGGCGCAGCTGGCGGATGCGCAGCTGCAGGCGCCCCTTGAACTCCTCCACCTCGGCCATGACCTTGACGATGTCGCCGTCGTCAAAGGCCTGGAACAGCTGCTCGGCGTTCTCCCAGGCCACCGCCGGCAGCCACCCGGTGCGGTCGCCCAGGCGCAGCCGAAGATATCGGCGCTGGTCCGAGGTGGTGGCCAGGGCCTTGTCCTGGGCCGCGAAGAAGTCGATGAGGCTCTGCCCGCGCTTGAGACTTGCGATCCAGTGCTGCTTGCTGGCCAAGGAAGGCTCCTCCGGGGCCAGCCTAAGGGGAAGGCGGGGGAGCTGTCAACGCCAGGACCTGCCCCGGCCAGGACCTGGGGCTTACGCTGCGAACTCTGGACGGGAAGGCTCGTGGGGGGCCCGCTTCGGCCGGAGAGGGGAATACCGGACGCCCATGCCACCGGAGGTGCTTCACCGCAGCCGGCAGGGGGCCGTGGTGTTCGGCGTGTGCTCGGGGCTCGGGCAGTACCTGTCCGTGGACCCCGTGCTGGTGCGGGCGGTGTTCGTGCTCCTGGCCCTGCTGTCCGGGGTGGGGGTGGTGGCGTACCTGGTGCTGGCCCTGCTCATGCCGGCCGAGGAGACGGTGGGCGAGCCGCTGGCCACGGTGGTGCAGTTCAACGCCCGGGAGCTGGGCGAGCTGGCAGGGGCCGTGGGGCGGGAGCTGGCCCAGGCCGCGCGCTGGCGAAGCCGCCCCGACCGCCGGCGAAAGGCGGTGGGGCGGCTTTTGGTGGCGGTGGGGCTTTTGGCGCTGGCGGTGAAGCTGGGGCTGGCGGCCTGGCTTCAGTGGAGGCTGTGGTGGCCCCTGGTGCTGGTGGCGGTGGGGCTCGCCCTGATGCGGGGCCGCGGTTGACGAGTTCGGCGGGGCGGGCGTACAATAGGCCCTGCCTGGCGCGCTCGTAGCTCAGCGGATAGAGCGTCGGCCTGCGGAGCCGAAGGTCGGGAGTTCAATTCTCCCCGAGCGCACCATTCCTGTTGGAAGCACCCGCCGGCCGGCCCCGTGCGCCCGGGGGCAGGGGCCGCCCGCGGGACAATCCGCCCCTTGAGCCTGCCCGATCCGGAGGAGGAGCGGCCATCCAGTCCCCTGGCCAGCAGCAGCACCCCGTTCCCCACCAGGTGCCGGTGGAGCGGCTGAAGGCCCTGGGGCTTGCGCCGCAGCCGGTGCAGCTGGTGGACGAGGTGGTGCTGCGGCGCCAGATGGGTCACCGGCCCCGGCTGGCGCTGGCCGTCCTGCGGCGCTGCCGCTGGGGTTACCCACAGGTGTTGCTGTTCGCCCCCCTGCTGGTGGGGCAAAGGCGCATCTCCCCCAACAGCACCCTGTGCTGGCTCAGCTGCCCCCTGCTGGTGGGGGCCGTAGACCGGTTGGAGGCGGACCGGGAGATCGAGCGGTTCGAGCACCTGGCCAGCGTGGACGCCGAGCTGCGGGCCGCTCTGGAGCAGGCTCACCGGGAGACCGCCCGCATCCGCCGGGCCCTGCTGCCCGAGGAGTGGGAGCGCAAGCTGGAGCAGGAGCGGCCCCGGGAGCACTGGGTCATCACCCAGACCGGCATCGCCGGCATCACTCGCCCGGACCACGTCAAGTGCCTGCATGCCCACCTGGCAGACTACATGGTGCGGGGCTCCAACCCGGTGGGGGAGGAGGTGGCCCGACGGCTGGAGTCCGAGGGGACGCCCCTGCAGGGCACCGACCAGTGCTGGCGGTACTGCAGCCCGGAAGGGGCCTGGGAGCACCTGGACCTGCGGGGCGGATCCGGCGGCCAGCCGGCGGGAGACGGGGAGCGGGAGTGAGGGAGGGCCATGGCCAGGGATCCCGTCTGCGGGGCCGAGGTGGACGAAAGCCGCACACCCCTTCGGGCGGTCTTCCAGGGCGCAGCCTATTACTTCTGCAGCGGCCGCTGCAAGGCGGAGTTCGACCGGGACCCCCAGCGCTACGTGGGCGACCGGGAGGCGGAAGCCCGGCCCGACGGGGCCGGGGGCGCCTGGCGCTGCTGACAGCCCTCAGCTCTGCACAAGCCAGCGCCACAAGGGGCAGCGGGTCAGGCAGGCCCCGTAGAGGACGGCCAGCGCGGCCGCGGCGCAGGCCAGGGCCAGCCCGTCGGCCAGGGTAGGGGAGAGGGAGGCCCGCACGGCCAGCTCGCCGGCCCAGCCGGCCAGGGCCCGGGCGGCGGCAGCGCCTGCGGCCGCCCCCAGCGCGGGCCAGGCGAAGGCCCGCAGGGACAGGCGGCTTCCCAGTACCCGCAGGGTGACCAGCTGGTTTACCAGCCAGGCGGCCAACGCCCCCGCCACCGAGGCCCATGCGGCTCCCAGGATGCCCACGGAGGGTCGGGCCACCAGGTAGGCGGTCAGGGCGGTGTCTACGGCCAGGCCCAGCAGGTGGGCCTGGACGGGCACCTCCGGCCGACCCGCCCCCCGCAGAACCCCCACCAGGGTCTGGCCCAAATAGACGAAGGGCGCCGACAGGGCCCCTGCGGCCAGCAGCGGTGCAGCCTGGGCCTCGCCGTACAGCAGGCGGGTGATGCCTTCCGGGACGCTGACCAGCAGGGCGGTGATGGGAAGGGCGAACAGCACCGTGGTGGCCAGGGCTTTGTCGCTGTACGTGCGGGCGTGTTCCCGGCGGCCCCGGGCCAGGGCCTGGGAGACAGAAGGCACCAGGGTGGTCATGAGGGCCACGCTGAGCATGTTGGGCAACAGCACGATGGGCTGGGCCACGCCCCGCAGAAGCCCGATCTGGGCCGCGGCCTGGGAGGCGTCCAGGCCCCCCTTCTGCAGGCGGGCCGGAAGCACCAGGGCATGAAGGGCAGCCCCCAGGGAGGTGAGCACCCTCCCCGTGGCCACGGGCAGGGCCAGCCGGCCGATGGCCACCAGGGCCGCCCGGGGAGTGGACGGGGAAGTGCCGGCGGCCCGCCGCGGCAGTGCGCCGGCGCGGCTGCGCCAGGCGGCCCACAGACCGTTCAGGGCTGCCGCCAGCACCACCAGGCCGGCCGCCTCGCCCACCACCGAGGCCACGGCCAGGGCCCGGGCGGCGGCGTCGGCGGAGGGGTCCCGGCGGGCCAGGGCCATGGTCATGAGGACAGCCAGCCCGGAGAGGACCGCCTGCTCCACCACCAGGGAGATGGCCGGCACGGCCATGCGCCGCACCCCCTCGAACAGGGCCCGGCCGCCCGATGCCAGGGTTGCCAGCAGCAGGGAGGGGGCCAGCAGGCGCAGCACCTCCACCGCCCGGGGCTCACCCGCCAGCCGGCCTACCAGCCAGGGAGCCGCTGCCCACAACAGCCCTGCGATGGTGGCGCTGGTGACGGCCAGCAGGGCGAGTCCGGCCACGGCTACCGCCACCGCTGTAGGCTCCCCGCCGCGGCGGGGCGGCACGGCAGCTGGCGCGCCGGGCGTGCGGGGGGGAGAAGGCGGTTCGCCCTGCTCGGCCACCAGCTTGGCCATGGCGTAGGGGATCCCGGAAGTGGCCAGGGTGAAGGCGGTGGAGTACAGGGGCCACGCCATGCGGAACAGCCCTACCGCCTCGGGCCCGGCCAGCCGCATGACCGCCGCCGAGTAGACGAACCCTATGGCCCGGCTCACCAGGGTGGCCCCCGTCAGCTGGGCCGTACCCCAGCCGAAGCGCCCGGGCCGCAGGGGCGGAAGCCGGGACCACAGCCGGTGCAGGGAGATCGCCGGTTTGTCCACACCCCATCTCTATGACCGGCGGGCCTCGCATTGCCTGGGGCCCATCCTTCTGGTACGCTGGCGGGGGTGGACGCGCCATGACGCACCCGTCGCCCACCGTGTCGCCCGTGACGGGGCAAGCCCGGGAGGCGTCCGGGGAGGCGGTGGACCTCCTCATCGTCAGCAACGGCCACGGCGAGGATGCCATCGCCGCCCACGTGGCCGCCGCGCTGGCCCGGCGTCACCCGGGCCGGCGCATGGCTGCCTTTCCGCTGGTGGGGGAAGGCGGCGCCTACGAGCGGGCAGGTATCCCCAGGGCCTTTCGCTCCCGGCCCATGCCCTCGGGGGGGTTTGGCTGGCAGAGCCTGCGGTGGTTCCTGCAGGACCTGCGGGCCGGCTTTCTCTCCCTTACGGCGGCGCAGATGGACGCGCTGCGCCGGCTTCGGCCCCGCACCCGGGCGCTGCTCCTGGTGGGGGACATCTACCCGGTGCTCCTGACCGCCTCCTTCGCCGTCCCCAAGGTCTTCGTGGCCACGGCCCGCTCCGACTACATCAGCCCCCACACCCGCCTGGAGGCCCGGCTGATGGCCCGGTCCTGCCGCATGGTGTTCGCCCGGGATGCTGTCACCGCCCGGGGCCTGCGGCGGATGGGGGTCAGCGCCGCCTGCGTGGGCAACGTCATGATGGACCTGGTCACGCCCCGGGGATGGAGCCTGGGTCTGGCCGAGGGACGTCCGGTGCTGGCGCTGCTTCCGGGCAGCCGCCACGATGCCCTGGACAACCTGCGGGAGATGGCGCAGTGCGCCTGGCAGGTCATGGCCCGCCACCCGCAGCTTCAGGTGGTGGCTGCCCTGGCCCGTCCGGTGCAGGAGCCGCACCGGGTGGCTCCCTTTCGCCTGCAGCCCGCCGGCGCCGGGGAGCAGGAGCAGGGGCTGGACGGGTGGCTTGCTGGGGGGCCCGGCGCTCCCATCAGGGTCACCTGGCGGGCCTTCGCGGATCTGCTGCACCGGGCCACGGTGGTGCTGGGGCTTGCGGGCACCGCCAACGAGCAGGCAGCAGGGCTGGGCCGGGTGGTGGTGGCCTTTCCCCGGCAGGGAGTGCAGTACACGGCCCGGTTTGCGGCGCGCCAGAAGAGGCTTTTGGGCGACGCGCTGGTGCTGGCCCGGGACAGCCGGCACGCGGCGCAGGAGCTGATTCGCTTGCTGGAGGACCCTGAAGAACGCCAGCGCCGGGGCCAGGAGGGGAAAAACCGCATGGGGCCGGCGGGCGCCACCGCCCAGCTGGTGGCCTGGCTGGAGCGGGAGCTGGGCTGGTGCACCACCTGCCCGCCGGTGGCGCTGCCGCAGGAGAGCTCCGCCGGCGACACCGGGCACGGCCCGGCCTAAGCGGTTTTGGGCTCGCTGAGGGACAAAGGCCGCACGGCCTGGGCGATGAGGGCCCGGCCGTCGGACCCCTGGTGCTGGATCCTGCCCGTCACCACCACCGCCGGCCGGGTGAAAAGGGGCTGTCCCCACCGCTGGTAGATGGCCTCGAAGACGGTCACGTCCAGCAGCCCTGTTTCGTCCTCCAGGGTGAAGAAGACCACCGTGCGCCCGCTGCGGGTGGGCGGGCGGTGGGGTCGGATGACCAGCCCGGCCACCTGCACTCGCTCCCCGTCCCGACACCGGCGTGCCTGAGCTACGGACAGCACCCCCTGGCGGGCCAGGGACGGCCGCAGGAACTCCAGCAGGTGGTGACCCGGGGAGAAGCCCATGGCGTAGAACTCCAGGCAGACACGCTGCCAGGGGGGAAAGTCGGGCACCCGGGCCACCTGCTCCTGGCCGCACGCCCCACCGTACAGCCCATGGGGAGCTTGCTCCTCCACGCTCAGCGGCGCAGCCTGCAACGGGCTGCCGGAGCGGGCAGCCCGCATCAGGGCGGGCAGATCCCACAGCAGGGCTCTGCGGTTGGGGTGCAGGCTATCCAGGGCGCCGGCCAGGATGAGCCCTTCCCACGCATCCACGGGCAGCGGCACCCTGCGGCACAGATCCCACAGGGAGCGAAACGGCCCGTGGCGCTGCCGCTCCTGCAGGATGGCGGCAGCCCCTTCCCGGCCCACCTCCCGCACCACCCACAAAGGGGTCCGGATGACCGGGGGGCCGTCGGCCCTCATGACGACGGTGTAGCCTTCCTGGCTGGCGTTGACGTCCGGCCCTTCCACCACCACTCCCCGGCGGCGGGCCTCCCCTACCAGGGTGTGGGGCGGGTAAAACCCCATGGGCTGGTTGTTGAGCAGGGCGGCGAAGAACTGAGCCGGGTAGTGGCGCAGCAGGTAGGCGGTCTTATACGCGGTGGTGGCAAAGGCAGCCGCATGGGCCTCGCAGAAGCCGTAGCCGGCGTAGCCCTCGATGCAGGCGAAGATGGCTCGGGCCGTCTGCGGATCCACCCCCCGCTGGATAGCCCGGGCCACGAACAGCTCGCCTATGGCCTCCATCTCCTTCTGGGAGCGGTGATGGGTCATGGTGCGCCGCAGCCGGTCGGCCTCCCCGGGGGTGAAGCCGGCCACCTCGGTGGCGATCTCGATAACCTGCTCCTGGTAGAGCACCACCCCGTAGGTCTTCTTCAAGATGCGCTCCAGGGCCGGGTGCAGGTACTCCACGGGCTGCTGGCCCCGGCGCCGGGCGATGAAGGGCTCCACCATGTTGCCCTTGATGGGGCCCGGACGGATGAGGGCCACGCTGGCCACCAGGTCCTCCAGCTGCTCGGCCCCCAGGCGGCTTTGCAGGGCCCTCTGGGCCGGGCTTTCCAGCTGGAACACCCCCACCGTTTCGCCCCGGCGCAGCATCCCGTAGGTGTCGGGGTCGTCCAGGGGGATAGCCTCGTAGCGGAAGTCCTGCTGGCCCGGCGAAGCCTGGATGAGCCGGACCGTGTCCTCCACCGCCCCCAGGGTGCGCAGCGACAGGAGATCCAGCTTGATGAACCCCATGGCCTCCACGTCGTCCTTGTCGAACTGGGCCACCACCACCCCCTTGGCGGCCCGCTGCAGGGGCACCAGGTGGGCGATGGGCTCCCGGCTCAGGATGAGCCCGCCCAGGTGGGTGCTCAGGTGTCTGGGCAGGCCTGCCACCGCTTCGGCCATCTGGAAAAGGAGCCGGAAGCGCTCCTTTCCCGGGCCCTGCACCAGCGCGCTCTCCCGCAGCTCGGGCAGCTGCTGCAGGACGTGGTGGATGGCGTCGGCGGGGATGTGGGGCAGGCGCCGGGCCAGCTCGTCCAGGTGGTTCGGTTCCAGTCCCAGGGCCTTTCCCAGGTCCCGCACCGCCGAGCGAGCCCGAAAGGTGTTGTACGTGGCCACCGCAGCCACGTGCTCTTCTCCGAAGCGCCGGAAGACGTACTCCACCACCTCGTCCCGCCGGCGCCAGTCGAAGTCGATGTCGATGTCGGGCGCCTGGGCCCGTTCCAGGCTCAGGAAGCGCTCGAACATCAGGCCCCTTTCCACCGCATCCACCTCGGTGATGCCCAGGCAGTACGCCACCGCGGAGTCAGCGGCCGAGCCCCTGCCCGCCATCCGGATCCCCTGCCGGCGCGCCCACTGCACGATGTCCCACACCACCAGGAAGTAGTCCGCCACGCCCAGGGCCTCGATGACGGCCAGCTCGTGCTCCAGGCGCTCCTGCAGCTTCCGGCGCAGCCGGCCGTAGCGCTCCTGAGCCCCCCGGTAGGTGAGCTCCCGCAGCCATGCCATGGAACTCCATCCCGGGGGAACCGGATAGGAGGGGAGCAGCTTCTCCCCCAGGGGAACCACCTGGTCCTCGCAGGCTTCGGCGATGCGAAGGGTGTGCTCTAGGGCCTGGGGGTACTCCCCGAACAGCTCCGCCATCTCCTGCGCGGACTTCAGGTAGTTTTCGCCGTTGAGCGGGCGCTGCGGGTGCAGTTCGTCGACCCGGGTCAGCGTGCGCACACAGGTCAGCAGGTCGTGGAGGGGGAAGTCTTCCTTGCGGGCGAAGTGCACGTCGTTGGTGGCCACCACCGGAAGCCCCAGCTCCCGGGCCAGCCGAGCCAGCCCGGCCACCACTTTCCGGCTTCCCGGCCACAGGGGCTGCACCAGCTCCACGTAGAGCCGCCCGCCGAAGAGGTCCCGCAGGCGCAGCAGGCTGCGGCGGGCTGTCTCCTCGTCCTGGCGCCACAGCGCAGCGGCCGCCTCGCCGCGGCAGCAGCCCGACAGGGCGATAAGCCCCTCGCTGCGCCCGGCCAGCTCCGCCCACGCCAGCCGGGGCTGGCGCCGGGGGGAGCCCAGGTGGGCCCGGGTGATGAGCTGGCACAAGTGGCGGTAGCCCGTACGGTTGGCGGCCAGCAGGGTAAGGTGGAAGCCACCCTCCATGGTCAGCTCCGCTCCCACGATGGGCTTGATGCCCGCCTGCCGGGCCGCCTGCACGAAGCGCACCACCCCGCTGAGGGAGTCGTGGTCGGTGAGGGCCAGGGCGCTCATGCCCAACCGGGCTGCCCGCTCCACCAGGGCCTCCGTGGGACTGGCTCCGTCCAGGAAGGAGAAGGGACCATGCACGTGCAGGTGCACAAAGCCGGCTCCCATGCGAGCTCACCCGGTTCAATCCAGCACCCGTTGCAGCAGCCAGCGTCCCCCGTCCTCCTGGCCGGCCAGCTCGTATACCCCCAGCGGGGTGAGCACCCGCACCACCCGTCTCTCCTGCTCTCCTTCCCACCACTTTCCCGTCTCCTGCCACCAGTCCAGGATGGCCTGCACCGGTACGGTCTGCCCGCGCCAGCGGAACGCCTTGGGAAAAGGGCCTTCCAGGGCCACGTCCACGGGAACCTCCAACCGGCGGCTCAAGGCAACCACGCTCCCTGCTCGAGAAGGGCCAGCCGGGCCTCTCGCCAGGACAGCCCCAGCTCACCGGCAAGCCTCAGGTAGCCCGGCCCCACCCGATGCCGGACTGCCTCCAGGGCGCGGCGCAGCCGCTGGTCATCCCCGGGGCCGGGCTGGGCAAACATGCCGGCCTGCCGGGGCAGGGCAGGCCGCAGCTGGAAGGCGGCCAGCTGCAGCCGGATCGGGAGGGCGCCTCCCTCCTCCCACGGGCGAGCCTGCTCCACCACCCGGTACAGCAGGCGCTGGGCCATGTCGGCCATGGCTGCGGGCCGGTGCTGGCGCTCTCCCGGGCAGGCGGTGCGCTCCACCGCCAGCTCCTGCTCGCCTGCTGCGGCGGGGTGGTGCAGCAGCAGGCGCATCCCCCAGCGGTTGGCCCAGCGGCGGCTCTGGCGCAGCTCTTCGGCCATGCCCATGGCCCATTCCCGTACCAGCGCTGCCAGGTAGCCCCCTTCTTCCAGAGGCGGGGCTTCCGGGGAGGTCAGGTCCAGGGAGCGCACGATGGCCGGCGGAGGGTAGAGGGGAACCACGGGGCTGGCGTCCATGCCCCGGCTCCATGCCCACACCCTCCACCCCTGGGGGCCGAACCGGCCGCACAGGGCTTCCGGCCCCATGGCGGCCAGCTCCCCGACGGTGCGCACGCCCAGCAGGGAAAGCTGGCGCCGCCACGGCTCCGGGAGCGTCCACAGGAATTGCAGGGGGAGCGGAGCCAGAAACGCCTGCACCGGCCACGCGACAGCGAGCGAGCCTTGCGGCGTGCCTGTCCGGGATGGCGGGCCTGTCCTGCCACGCCGGGCCTGAAGGAGGGCGGCGGCCTTGGCGGCCAGCTTGTTGGGGCCAACACCGGCCACCGCCCGGGCAGGCAGCACCTGCGCGGTCCTGCGCAGCAGCTGGCGACCTGCTTCCTGTAAGGCCTCCCGGGCTTGCCGGAGGGCCCTCGCCTCCGTCATGTCCCCGGCAGGCTCCACGGCCCGCTCCACAAAAACTCCCCGCAGGCCGTCCGGCTCCACGGCGGCGCTTCCGTCCGCCAGAGCCTTCCACCAGCCTTCCAGCCATTCCCGGACCTGGGCGGCCCCATAGGGGCGCACCTGCAGCTGGGGGCAGGCCATGCGCGCCTGGTGTAGCGAGCAGCCGGTGTCCAGGCCCAGGGCCTCGGCTTCCCAGGAGAGATCCACCAGGTGCCCCTCGTGCACGATGGCCAGGGGAAGGCCCCGCAGGGCAGGTTCCCGGTGCTGTTGGACGTCGGCCAGGAGGTGGGGTGCATATAGGTAGACCACTACGGGTTCCACCGCGGCGTCGCCTCCGGTTCCGGCCAGGGATGGGTTCCAGGGTGGCGAACGCAAGTTCGCCTCTAAGGCCAGTGTAATGCGAACACATGTTTGCGTCAAGGGGGCGGCTTCGCGGCCGGCATACGCCGCATGCCAGCGGAGGAATCGCCTTCAACCGGAGAGAATATTGTGCGCCACACCCAGAACCGACCGCCTGCCACGGGCGGCTCCCCGGGCGGGCCGCCCGGCGGGCTTACGGGGGGCAGAAGACGGCGCCCGTCCACGGGCCGGGCCGTCGCAGCCGCATGGTGCAGACGAAGCAGGAAGCCATCCGGCGCTTCAGCCAGCTACCCCTGAAAAACCCTGCCAGCCTCCACTTCCTGCAGCACCTGATGGAGTCGCCGGAGCTGCTGGAGCGCATCAGCTTCGTGATGGACAAGAGTTTCCTGCCCAACACCGTGGTGGTGGCCCAGGAAGGGGCCGACGGGGTCGACTTCGAGCTGGAGCTGGGCGCCTGCCAGACCGAGGAGATCCACATGGTCAACGGCCGGCTGGTGCGGCACCTGCATCGCAGCTGTTCGGTGTGCGTGCGGGATCCCGTGGAGGCGGTGCAGGCCCTGCAGCACCTGCGGGGCCGCCTGTACGCGGTCTTCCTGTTCGCCGGCGAGGTGCCCGGCTGGTACCGGGCTGTGGTGGAGCCCAACCCGGCCAGCGCCTGCGACAGCACGGGGCGGGACGTGGAAGCCGCCCTGGGCTCGCTGCTTTCCGACCAGGTGGAGCTCCTGCTGCTGGCCGTTCACCTGCGCCAGCAGATCGACCGCTGCCTGGACCTGCGGGACCGGGAGGGCTTTCACCGCCTGGCAGGCCTTTACAACGAAGTGCGGCGCCGGTGCCTGTGGGAACTGTAGCCGCACCCCGGCCGCCCGTGCCCGGGTCGACAGGATCCCGTGGCCTTAAGGGCGAACCTGTCACCCCGTTGCCTGGGGAGGGGGATGGCCCACGCCGCGCCGGGCACGAGAACAGCTCACCAAGACTGCGCCGGGTTCCAGGGGCCAGGGGCAGCCCCGCCGGCCCCGCACCGTGATGGACGGCCTGTGGGCTACGGTGGTGGAGACCTTCAAGACCCTGGTGGGGGCAGCGGTTCTCGCGCTGCTCATCATGACCTTCGTGGCCAGGGCCTTCACCGTGGACGGGCCCTCCATGCTCCCCACCCTCCACGACGGGGAACGCCTCATGGTGGACAAGCTTTCCTACCGTTTCCGGGAACCGCAACGGGGCGAGATCGTGGTCTTCCGCTACCCGGCCAACCCCCGGGAGCACTTCATCAAGCGCGTCATCGGGCTTCCCGGCGACGTGGTGGAGATCCGGGGCGGCCACGTCTACGTCAACGGCGTGGCCCTAGAGGAGCCCTACCTGACCAGCCCCACGTGGGGGCAGTTCGGGCCCGTGCGGGTGCCCGCCGGGCGCTACTTCGTCCTGGGCGACAACCGCAACAACAGCGAGGACAGCCGTTACCCCCAGGTGGGGTTCGTGCCCAGGGCCCTGCTGGAAGGACGAGCCCTGTGGCGCTTCTGGCCGCCGTCCCGGGTGGGGGTGCTGCGCGCGCCCCAGGCGCTGGCCAACGTGCCCGGCGCCTCTGCCACGGAGGGGGCCCAGGCTGCGCCCTCCCGGCCGTGAGCCGTCTCCCGGCCGTAAGCCCTCACTTGCCCCCGGGGCGCTTTTCGCCGGCCGAGGGCAGCCGGATGACCTGACCCACCCGGATGCGGTTGGGGTCGCGGATGCCGTTGTGCTCCGCCAGCCAGCGGGCCCGGCTGGGTTCCCCGTAGAATCGCCCCGCCAGAGCCCACAGGGTGTCTCCCGGCTGCACGGAGTAGGTCTCGTCCTGGCCTGCGCCTTGTGCGGGTGCCGGTGAGCCCGTCATGCCGGCGGCGGCCCGGGCCTGGGCCGCCGACCCGGCCGCCCCAGCCCCGCCGGGGTCGGCAGCGGCCGCAAGGGGCGCCGGCTGGCCGCCGGGGCCGGCCGCCGGGGCCTGCGGGACGGGGGCGGACACCGGCGCTCCGCCCAGGACGGTGGAGACCCCGGAGCTGCCCGACCCCTGCAGGCTGTTTTGGGCGGGGGCCGGCGCCGGGACGCCTGCGCGGCGGCCGGGGCCGCTGTGGTCCCACACCCAGCGGGCGGCGGCGGAGGCCAGGAAGACGGCTGCCAGCACCGCCACAGCCCGTACCATCCGGGCCACCCGCCACCAGGGGCTAGCCGGCACCGGTACGGCCCGAGCCCGCATGCGCTGCTGCAGCGGGGTGATGGCCCACTGCCCCCGCCCCGCGCTGCCGGGCAGGTGGGAGCCGGACAGGTCGCCGCCGGCGGACGATGCGGCCGCCGTGCCGGGGTACCAGCCCGCCTGCTCCACCTGGGAGGCGGGCAGGCACGCCTGCACGGGAGCGTCGTGGAGGTAGAAGCCCGGCAGGGTGTCCAGGGTCTGATCGTTCCACGCCCACATCCACCCGCGCTCCGCAGCGGCGTCCAGGACCAGGGCCACCTGCCACGGTTCGGGGAAGTGGGTGTGGTGCCAGAAGGACTCATAGGGGGACAGGTCGGGCGGCTCGCCGGGGCGGGCGTGGAACCACCCCACCACCTGCCGCTGCGGGCAGCAGGCCCGGGCTGCGGCCACCACCGCGTCCCACGAGGCGGGCGGGAAGCGTACGCTTCGGGCGGCTACCTCCACCCCGGGGGCCTCCACGGCCCCGTCCACCACCACGAAGAGCGTCCCCTGCCGGTCCCGCAGGGGCTGGCCCAACAGCACCCCGGCCGTGGCCAGGCCCTGCCGGCCCCGCT
>DATCLL010000058.1:0-15266 GCA_036563935.1 Limnochordales bacterium
CTGGAGGCCTCCATCCTGCTGGAGCTGGCCCAGCGCCAGGCGGAGCTCACCCGGGCGCTGCAGGAGGCCGCCATCGCCGAGCAGAACCTGGCAGAAGCCACCTCCCGCCTCCAGGCCGCCCAACAACAGGCGCAAGCCGGCATGGCCACCGCCCTGGACGTCCTGCAGGCCCGGGCGCGGGAGGCCCAGGCCCGCCACGACCGCCTGCGGGCCCTGGCCCAGGTTGCCCGGGCCCGCACGGCCCTGCTGGTAGCGGCAGGAGTTTCCCCGTCCCAACTGGTACAACACCTGGTCGGCGGGCAGCCCCCGCCGGCCGCAGGAGCCCCGTAGCCTCCGGCCGGCGGCCGCTCCACAGCGGATCTGGCCCGCCGGCACACTGGCGGCCATGGTCAACTTCTTGCGCAACCAACCCGCTGCTGCGCTGCTGTTTTTCACCCTGGCCCTCAACATGGTGGGCTTCGGGATCGTGCTGCCCCTGCTGCCGGTCCTGGTGAGGGAGTTGGGCGGCTCCCCCCTGGCCATGAGCGGGATGGTGACGGGCTGGGCTGCCGCCCAGTTCTTCATGGCGCCCGTGTGGGGCAGCCTGTCCGACCGCATCGGCCGCCGACCGGTGCTCATGGTGGGCGTGGGCGGCATGGTGCTCACCTTCTCCCTGCTGGCAGCCGCCGATTCGGTGCTGGAGGCCGTGCTGTGCCGCGTCGTGGGTGGACTCCTGTCCGCCGCCACCCTGGCCACGGGCCAGGCCTACCTGGCGGACGTGACGACCCCGGAACAGCGGGCCGAAGCCATGGCCTCCGCCGGGGCCGCCTTCGGGGTCGGCTTCGTGGTGGGCCCCATGCTGGGCTCGGCACTGCTGGCGTTGGGCCTGCGCACTGCCTTCGCGGCAGCCGCCGCCCTGAGCGCCGCCAATTTGCTGGCCGTCTGGTGGAAACTCCCGGAACCGCCCCACCGCCACCCCACCGAACCTTCCGCCAGCCCCGCAAGCCTGCGGGCCCTGGCCCTGGCCCGGGGACAGCCGTGGGCCGTCTACCTGCACGTGCTGTTCCTGATGGCCTTCTCGGCTGCCAGCATCTTCAGCATGCTGGGCCTGTTCGTCCTGGACCGCCTGGGGCTGCCGGAGGAGATGGCGGGCATCCCCTTCACCGTGCAGGGGCTGGTCTCCATGCTCCTGCAGTTCTTCCTGGTGGGGCCGGCAGCCCGCCGGCTGGGAGACCACCGCACCCTGCTGGCCTCCTGCGGGCTGGGGGTGGCCGGGTTTGTGGTGGTGGCGGCCTCCCGCACCCTGGCGGCCGTCTGCCTGGGTGTGGCCGCCGCTGCCGCAGCCTTCTCCTTCGCCCGCCCCATGGCCGCCGCGGCCATCTCCGTGCGCAGCCGCATGCCCCACGGCGTGGTGATGGGCATGCAGACGGCGGCCGACGCCCTGGGAAGGGCCCTGGGCCCCCTGTGGGCCGGGGCCGTGTACCGCTGGCACCCCTCGGCGCCGTTCGCCTGGGCCGCTTTCGCCTGCCTGGCCGCCGGCTGCATGCTGGCCCTGCGGCCTGCCCCGTCCCCGGCCCTACCCCTTCCCCCTTCCCCGCCCGCCGCCGGCTCGTGACCCACATGGGGAGCCTTCACCGTATACACTATCGGTAGCGTGCAAAACCCCTGCCCTCCGGCATGAGGAGGAGGGACCGGCCATGGAGGCTTCCACCCGGCCGCGCACGGCCCCCCGCCGCGCCCTTCTGCGGACCTCGGCCCGGCTGCTGTGGGCCGGGCTGGCCGCCTGCACCGCCCCCGGCACCCTGCCCGCCCTGCGGGCAGCAGCCCAAAGCCTGCGCCACGGCCCGGGCCAACCATCCACGGCGGCGCCGGCTGCGCCCGCTTCCCTGCCGCCCGTTCCCCAGGGGCCCCTCACGGAGCTGCTGGACCGCATCCCGCGCCTGTCCCGCTGGGTCACTCCCAACGAAACCTTTTACCGGGTCAGCAAGAACCTCTTCGACCCCCGGGTGCGGGCCGAACGCTGGCGGCTGCGGGTGGACGGCCTGGTGGAACAGCCCTTCGAGCTCACCTACCCGGAACTGGACCAGCTGCCGGGCCGCGTGGAGCAGTTTACCACCCTCTCCTGCATCAGCAACCCGGTGGGCGGAAACCTCATCGGCAACGCCCGCTGGACGGGCGTTCCCCTGCGCACCCTGCTGCAGCGGGCGCGCCTGCGGCCCGGGGTGGTGGACCTGCGCTTCGAGGCCGCGGACGGCTACACGGAGAGCATCCCCCTGGAAAAGGCCCTGCACCCCGAGACCCTGCTGGCCTGGCGCATGAACGGCCAGGCCCTTCCCGACAACCACGGCTTTCCCGCCCGCCTCATCGTGCCCGGCATCTACGGCATGAAGCACGTCAAGTGGATCACCCGCATCGAGGCCGTGGGGGAGGACTACCTGGGGTTCTGGGAGGACCAGGGCTGGAGCGACGAGGCGGTGGTGCAAACCCTGTCCCGCATCGACGTTCCCCAGGAGGGGGACACCGTCGGCCCCGGCCCCGTCTTCGTGGCCGGCATCGCCTTTGCGGGCGACCGGGGCATCTCCCGGGTGGAGGTGAGCCCCGACGGGGGGCGAAACTGGTACGCGGCCGAACTGGAGCCCTCCCCCACCCCGATCACGTGGGTGCGGTGGGTGTGGCAGTGGAGGGCGCCGTCGCCGGGACGCTACACCCTGGCCGTTCGGGCCTGCGACGGCCGGGGCCGCTGGCAGGACCCCGAGGAGCGGCCGCCGCTGCCGGACGGCGCCACGGGTCTGCACCGGATCACCGTGACATGGAAGGCGGGCTGACGCGTGCTTCAGGCTACCGGGCCTGCCTCGGTCCGCCGCAGGGTGCTGCGGGTGGAAGGCCCCGGGGCACAGGGCTGGCGCAGCGACTGGCTGGCCGTCGAGGAGCCGCTGGAGGTGCGCCTGCACCCGCCCGGCCACGAAGGCATCCCGGTGACGGTCACCATGCGCACCCCGGGGCACGACCTGGAGCTGGCGGCGGGCCTTTTGTTCAGCGAGGGCTTGCTTCGCCACCCCTCCCAGGTGGCCCGCATCGCGCACTGCTCGGGCCCGGGCGGGGGCGCCCAAAGCCTGCCCAACGCCGTGGGCGTGTTCCTGCGGGAAGAGCTTCCCTGGGATGAGCTGAGCCGGCTGCTGACGGCTCCCACCCTGCGGGCCGCCAGCTGCGGGCTGTGCGGCAGGCCCTCCCTGGAGCAGCTCCCCTCCCTGGAGGGGCTCCCCTTCCCCTCCCCGGCCGGCCCGCACCCGCCGTGCCCGGCGGACGGGCCGGACAGGCCTGCCCTGCAGGACTCCTGGCAGTTGCCCCCGGACCTGGTGAGCCGGCTTCCCGACCAGCTGCGCGGCTGCCAGCCGGTCTTTTCCCGCACGGGCGGCCTTCACGCCGCCGGGCTGTTCGACGCGGGCGGCAACCTCCTGGTGGCCCGGGAGGACGTGGGCCGCCACAACGCGGTGGACAAGGTCATCGGGCACGCCTTCCTGCAGGGCTGGGTGCCCCTTCACCGCCACGTGCTGGTAGTCAGCGGGCGCATCAGCTACGAGATCGTGCAGAAGGCTGCCAGGGCCGGCATCCCCGTGGTGGTGGCCGTCTCCGCCCCCACCAGCCTTGCCTGCCGGGCGGCCGAGCAGCTGGGAATGACCCTGGTGGGGTTCGTACGGGGGAACACCTTCAACGTGTACACCGGCGCCCACCGCCTGGCCCGCCCCGCTTCCGGCAGGAACGGCCACCCCTCCCCGTGAAGCTGCAGTGTCGGGGCTGCCGTTTCGGAGGGGAACTGCCGGCCGTGCAAGCTCAGGCCCTGGAAGATGTGCGGGTGCTGGATCTGTCCCGGGTGCTGGCCGGCCCCTTTTGCACCCAGATCCTGGCCGACCTGGGCGCCACCGTCTGGAAGGTGGAACCCCCCTGGGGCGACGAGTCCCGCACCTGGGGGCCGCCCTTCGCAGGCGGGGAGAGCGCGTACTTTCTCTCCATCAACCGGGGCAAGAAGAGCCTGGCCATCGACCTCAAGCACCCGGACGGCCCCGGCCTGGTGCGTCGCCTGGCCGAGCAGGCCGACGTGCTGGTGGAGAACTTCAAGGCCGGCGACCTGGCCCGCTACGGCCTGGACTACCCCTCCCTGTCCGCCCGCAACCCCCGGCTGGTGTACGTCTCCATCACCGGCTTCGGCCACACCGGGCCCCGCAGCGCCGAACCCGGCTACGACATCGCCCTGCAGGGCATGACCGGCATCATGAGCGTCACCGGGCAGCCGGACGGGCCACCCACCAAGGTCGGGGTGGCCTGGATCGACCTGATGACGGGCATGATGGCGGCCGTGGGTGTTCTGGCTGCCCTGCACGAGCGGGCCCGAAGCGGAAGGGGGCAGCACCTGGACCTGTCCCTGTTCGACGTGGGCGTCATGGCCATGGCCAACCTGGCCCAGAGCTACCTGCTCACGGGCCGCACCCCCGCTCGGATGGGAAACGCCCATCCCCAGCTGGTGCCGTACCAGGCCTTCCAGGCCGCCGACGGCTGGTTCATCGTGGCGGTGGGCAACGACGAGCAGTTCCGCCGGTTCTGCCAGGCCATCGACCTCCCGGAGCTGGCCCAGGACCCCCGCTTCCGGGAGAACCCCGGCCGGGTCACCCACCGGGAGGAGCTGGTCGGGCGGCTGTCCCAGCATCTGCGCCACCAGCCCCGCCAGCACTGGCTTTCCCGCCTGCACCAGGCCCGGGTGCCGGCAGCGCCCGTCCTGGACCTGCAGGAGGTGTTCGCCGAACCGCAAGCCCATGCCCGCCGGCTGGTCTGGCAGCTGGAGCACCCCACTGCGGGGCCCCTGCCGGTGGTGGCCAGCCCCCTGCAGCACCTGTCCCGCACCCCGGCCCGCCCGGCGGCCCCCCCGCCGCTGTTGGGCCAGCACACCCGCGCCGTCCTGCAGGAGGCGCTGGGGCTGTCCCCACAGGAGCTGGACGACCTGGAACGCCAGGGGGTCATCCGGTCGGCCCGCTAACCGGCGACGCCGCCTACGCCGCCCGCCGGCCCACCCGCCGCCCAAGCCGCCGCCACAGCCCGCTGGAGACAGTTCCCACCGCGGCCACCGCCAGGGCCATCACCAGGCGCAGGGTGGTCTCGTCCAACCGGTGGGCCAGGGCGGCTCCCAGGTAACCGCCGACCACGCTTCCCACGGCCAGCGGCGGAGCGTAGGCCCAACGCACGTTTCCCAGCCGGTGGTGCCCTGCCACCCCCGCCACCCCTGACGGGAAGATGGCGGCCAGCGACGTGCCCTGGGCCGTATGCTGCGGAAAGCCCAGCATCACCAGGGCGGGAATGATGACGATGCCTCCCCCGATGCCGAAGAACCCCGCCAGAAACCCGCTGCCCAGCCCGATGAGGGGGCCCAGGGTCCAGGCATAGGCCCACAGGGGCCGGGGCGGCAGGGAAAAGATGGCGGAACGGGCCCAAAGCCAGCTGGCCAGCACGAACATGAACCAGCCGAAGGCCTCGCGAAGGCCCGGCCCGCTCAGGCTGCGGGCCGCCCGGACCCCCAACTGGGCCGAGAGCACCGCGGCCGCGGAGATGCCCGCCGCCAGGCCCCAGTGCACGTGCTGGCCCCACGCATAACGGGCCGCGGCCGAAAAGCCCACGGCCAGCACCCCCACCAGGCTGGTGGCGTGGGCCTGGTGCTGGGTGAACCCCAGCCGGGAGGTGAGCAGGGGAACCATGACAGCGGTTCCTCCCAGCCCGGAAAGCCCGCCGAAGACCCCGGCCAGAACCCCGATGCCCAGGGCCACGGCCGACTCCAGAGGGCCGACCGCCACGGGAAGATCTGCCCGCCAGGCCAGCCGCCTGGAGGCCGGATGGGGCATGGCCACTCCCTTCTCCCGCCAGGGCTTTTGGCGCCGCCGGCCTTTTCTCCTGCCGGGCGGCACTGCCGCACAAGTGTCCGGTGGGGGCTCCGCCCCGCGCCGGGTGATTCCGGGGCAAGGAAAAACGTTGCGCACATTGACATGTACACCGCTTCCAGGTAGAGATGGAGGTAAGCACCGGGCCGGCGGCGCCCCGGGCCGGGGCGCCGGGCGCCCGCAGGGGGGTTGCGCCGTGTCGGATGGGGTCGCCCCTTCCCGCATGTACGTGGACGGTCAGTGGGTGGAAGCCGCAGGTGGAGAGCGCTTCGAGGTGCTGAACCCGGCCACGGGGGAGACCGTCGCGCAGGTGCCCGACGCCCGGGCGGAGGACGTGACGGCGGCGGTGGAGGCGGCCGCCCGGGCCTTCCCCGCCTGGGCGGCCCGCACCGCCCTGGAGCGGGGCCAGATCCTCCTGCGCATGGAGCAACTCATCCTGCAGCGGCGGGATGAGCTGGCCCGCCTCATCACCCTGGAGAACGGAAAGCCCTTTGAGGAGGCCCGGCGGGAGGTCACCTTCGCCGCCGGCTACTTCCGCTGGTTCGCGGAAGAGGCCCGCCGGGTGTACGGCGCCATCGTGCCGCCCCCGGTGCCCCAAAAGCGCCTGTGGGTGCTGCACCAGCCCATCGGGGTGGTGGCCGCGATCACCCCCTGGAACTTCCCCGCCACCATGATCACCCGCAAGGCGGCCCCCGCGCTGGCGGCCGGGTGCACGGTGGTGCTCAAGCCGGCCAGCGCCACCCCCCTCACCGCGCTGGCGCTGGCCGCCGTCGCCCACGACGCGGGCATGCCCCCGGGGGTGTTCAACGTGGTGACGGGACGCCGCTCGGGGGCCATCGCCCGGGTCTTCCTGGAGCACCCCGCCGTGCGCAAGATCGGGTTCACCGGCTCCACCGAGGTGGGAAAGGAGCTGATGGCGGGCGCTGCAGCGGGCCTCAAGCGGGTCTCCTTCGAGCTGGGAGGCAATGCGCCCTTCATCGTCTTCGACGACGCCGACCTGCAGGCGGCCGCCGAAGGGGCCGCCGCCATCAAGTTCCTGCGGGTGGCGGGCCAGTCGTGCATCTGCGCCAACCGGGTGTACGTGCAGGAAAGCGTGGCCGACCGGTTCCTGCCGCTGTTCGTGGAACAGGTGCGCCGGCTCAAGGTCGCCCCGGGGTTCGAGCCGGGCGCCCAGATCGGGCCCCTCATCAACCGGGCCACCCTGGAGAAGGTGAGCGAGCTGGTGGAGTCGGCGGTAAAGGAAGGGGCCCGGGTGGTGACCGGCGGCCAGCGCCTCACCGAGGGAGCCCTGGGCCGGGGGCTGTTCTATGCTCCCACGGTGCTCACCCAGGTGCGGGAGGAGATGGCCGTGGCCCGGGAGGAGATCTTCGGGCCGGTGGCCCCGGTCATGACCTTCCG
Source organism: Limnochordales bacterium (assembly GCA_036563935.1). Classification (GTDB taxonomy): domain Bacteria; phylum Bacillota; class Limnochordia; order Limnochordales; family Geochordaceae; genus DATCLL01. Next base: position 7,299 of record DATCLL010000058.1, read on the forward strand.
GGACGAGGAGGAGGTGCTACGGCGGGCCAACGACACCCGCTTCGGGCTGGCGGCTTACTTCTACACCCGCGACCTGCGCCGGGCCATCCGGGTGGCCGAGGCCCTGGAGTACGGCATGATCGGCGTCAACGACGCCAGCGGCTACTCCCACGAGATCCCCTTCGGCGGCTTCAAGGAAAGCGGGCTGGGCCGCGAAGGCGGCCGGGAGGGCATCCACGAGTACCTGGAGGTGAAGTCAGTCTCCCTGGTGCTTTAAGGCCATGGCCGGCTGCGGGCCCGCCTCCTGGCGGACCTGCCGGGCCGTCTCGGGCGCCTTCCAGGCAAACAGCAGGGCGGTGGTGGCCATGAGGCAGGCGTTGACGGCCAGCGCCCACGAAAGGCCCACCAGGTCCGCCACCGCCCCGGCGATGACGGGCCCGGCCACCATCCCCACGTCCATGATGGTGCGGTAGACACCCATGCTGGCCCCGAAGGCCTCCGCCGGCAGGATGTCGCTGACGTAGGCCGCGGGGGCCGGCCCGGCCACCCCGGTTCCCAGTCCCAGGATGGCCGCCGCCAGCACGTAGTGGCGGTAGCTGGGCGCCAGCGCGAACAGGGCCAGACCCAGGGCGCTCACGGCCAGGCCCGGCACGATGGCCACCTTGCGCCCGTAGTGGTCCACGATGCGGCCCGTGGGCACCAGAAGCAGCAGGTTCAGCAGCGCAGCCACCGTCAGGGCAAGCCCGATCTGCCCCTCGCTCAAGCCCAGCCGCTGGTCGCCCAAGAGGGGGATGACGGTTCCCCGGCCGCCCGTGCGGGTGTAGGCCAGGGTGAAGGCCACCAGGCAGACCAGCAGGAAATCGGCCCGCCGCAAGAGCATGCCTGCGCCGGCCGGTTCCCCGGGCTGCGGGCCGCCTGCCGGCTGCCGGCGGCGGGCGGCGGCCCGCGTGGCCGCCGGCGCCCCGGCCGCGGCATAGCCGTCGCTACCCGCACCGCCGGCGGCAAGGCGGTGGGCCTGCGCCATGGCTGCGGTTCGGGCCAGGGCCAGTGCCCGCTCCCGGGCAGCGTCCGGCACCGCCGTCACCGTCAACACGGCCGCCACCGCGGCCAGCGCCGCGTAAAACCAGAAGGGCGAGGCCAGCCCGAAGTGTTCTGCGGCAAAGCCCCCCACGGTGGGACCCAGGCTCTGGCCCATGAGCACGCTGCCCTGGTAGTAGCTCATCATGCGCCCCCGGCGGTCCGGGGGGCTCACCCGCCCCACGAAGCTGTAGCCTGCCACCATGTACAGGGCCGAACCGGCCCCCTGCAAGGCCCTGGCCAGCACCAGCACGGGGAAGCTGGTGGCCACCGCCGCCATCACAGCCGACCCGGCCACCACCAGGCAGCCGGCCAGCATGGTGGCACGGCTGCCCAGCCGGTCCGCCAGCTGCCCGCCCGGCAGGTCCACGAACAGCCGGGCGGCCCCGAAGGCGCTCACCAAAAGCCCCACCACGGCCACGCTCACCCCGAAGGTGCGGCCGTACAGGGGAAGGATGGGGGAGACCAGGTTGCCGCCCAGCATGAGAAAGACGGTGGTGACGCACACCCGCAGCACCGACGACGTGGCAGAGCCCACCGAAGCCATGGGCCCCCAATTCGCCACCCACCCGGCCCTTGCCTGCCGGACCGGCCTGTCCCGCCCTGTCCCGCCCTGCCCCGCCCTGCCCTGCACTCCCCTCAGGCGGCCGGAGTGGTGGCCGCCGGGGTGGCAGCAGCCTGCCGCTCGCGCCGCTCCCGCAGGTAGGGTATCACCAGCGCCAGCACGGCCATGGCCCACAACACGTCCGCCAGGGGTGAGGAGAACAGCACCAGCACGTTGCCGCCGGCCAGCCGCAGGGACCGGGTCAGGTACCGCTCAAACAGCGGCCCCAGGATGAACCCCACCACCATGGAGGCCACGGGGTAGCCGGTGCGCCGGGCCACGTAGCCCACCAGCCCCAGCACCACCGCCAGCACCATGTCGAAGAGCATGGCCCGGGGCGCAAAGGAACCCACCATGCAGAAGAACAGGATGATGGGTCCCAGGTACCGGCTGGGCACCAGGGTCAGGCGGGCCATGTAGCGGGTGAGGGGCAGAAGGGTCAGCACGATGAGCACGTACCCCAACAGCATGCTGACGAAGATCCCGTAGGCCAGAAGGGGCCGCTCCATGAACAGCCGGGGGCCCAGCTGAACCCCCTGGTACTCCAGGGCCACCAGCATCACCGCGGTGGTAAGCCCGCCCGGAACCCCCAGGGCCAGCAGCGGCACCATGGCGCCGCTGGTGACCCCGTTGTTGGCCGACTCGGGCGCCAGCACCCCCTCCGGCACCCCCGTGCCGAACCGGTGGGGGTAACGGGAAAAGGTGCGGGCCTGCTGGTAGGCCACGAAAGAGGCGATGTCGGCGCCCGCCCCCGGGATGATCCCGATGACCAGCCCCACCAATGCCGCCCTCACGATCTCCCACCAGTGCCGCAGGCTGGTGCGAAGCCCGTCGGCGATGTCCACCCAGCGCGCGCTGAGGCGCACGGGCTGGTCCCCCTGGGCCTGCACCACCCGCTCCCGCTCGATGAGGTTCAGCACCTCGGAGATGGCGAACAGCCCGATGAGGGCGGGCACGATGGGCACGCCGTCGTACAGCTCCAGAAACCCGAAGGTGGCCCGGGGCTGCGAGTAGATGGCGTCGGTGCCGATGGCCCCCATGAGCAGCCCCAAAAAGCCCGCGATGAGGGCCTTGAGGATGTCCCGGGTGCCGATGACGGCGATGAGGGTGAGCCCCAGCATCATCACCGCCACCATCTCCACGCTGCGCATGTACAGCCCCATGCGGCCCAGGTACGGCAAGAGGGCCAGTGTCAGCAGCGTGGCCACCACGCCCCCCAGGATGGAGGCCACGAAGCTGAGCACCAGGGCCTGGGTGGCCTTGCCCTGCACCGCCATGGGGTAGCCGTCCAGGGTGGTGGCCGCCGCCCCTCCCGTGCCGGGGATGTTGATGAGGATGGCCGGGACGCTGTTGCCCACCTGCGCGGAGATGTAGATGCACACCATGAAGATGAGGCCCGCATCGGGCCCCAGCACCAGGGTCAGCGGGAGCAGCATGATGATGGTGTTGGAGGGGCTCAGCCCGGGGATGGCACCTGCCACGAACCCCACCACCACCCCCGCCAGCGCGGCCCACCAGTAGTGAAGGGAGTACAGCACCAGTTGCCCCACAAACTCCCACGGCACGCTCATAGGCCCAACAGCCTCCCCAGCCACCGCTCCGCCGGGCCATGCGGCAGCTTCACGTGCAGAAGCGCCACGAAGAAGAGGTAGCCTGCCAGGGCGGTCAGCACGGGGATGAGAACCAGCTCCCGCGGCCGGCGCACCCCCAGGGTCCACAGGCAGGCCAGCAGGAACACCACCACCGCCAGGGTGAAGCCGGCATAGGGCAGAAGCGCCGTCACGCCCAGCATCCACGCCACCAACAGCCAGCGGTCCAGGCGATCCAACCCCAACCGCTGCGCCAGCCGGGCTGTGCTCCAGGTCAGCTGCCCCCGACGCGCCTGCAGCGCCAGCCGGCCTGCCAGCACGGCCACCAGGACGGCCACGGAGCTTCCCACCACCACCCCGTGCGCTCGGGCTATCCACGGCAGGGGGCGGACGGAGATGAAGTAGTAGACGGCCAGGGCCACGGCCAGAACGGGCAGCACCAGCTCCCCCGCCAGCTCCTGCTGACCCTGGCGGGCGTGCTGTGCCGTCGGCTGCGGCCTGGGCGGCGCGGATGCCACAGCTGCCACTTCCCCTCGCCGGCGCTTTACGCCTTAGCGCCCGACAGCAGGTCCCGGTAGCGCTCCGTCAGCTGCACCACCCGCTGCACGTATCGGGTGCAGGCCTCGGCATCCCCGTAGGTGATGGCCTCCCACGGCGCCCCCGTCTGCCGGTACAGGCGCTCGAACTCGGGGTCGGAGAACACCTGCCGGGCCGTCTGCACCAACAGCTGGTAGCGCTCCGGGTAGCGCTCCCGCACGGAGGTGTGGATGGCCCACGCCCGGGCCGAAGGCAGGTCGGGGATGCGGGTGCCGAAGACCTTGTTGATGGAGGGAGCGTTCTCCATCATGGGCCCCAGCGGGTTGGCGTCGCTGAAGACGCCCAGCACCCGCACCCGGTCCTTGAGCTGAATGGGGTTGGCCGCGGGCAGCCCCCCGCAGTCCACCTCCCCGTTGATGACCGCCACCATGGTGGGCCGGCCGCCGCCGTACGGCACCAGGTTGAACTTGGCCCCCGTCTCCTCGCCCAGGGCCAAAAGCCCGATGCTCACCGGGTGGGGGATGCGGCTGACCGCCACGGTGACGGGACGGCGCCGCGCCTCCTCCACCAGCTGCTGGATGGTGCGGAACCGGCTGTCCCGCCGCACGAAGACCACGCTGTCGTCCACGTCCACCTGGCAGAAGTAGTGGAAATCCTCGGGGAACCGGAAGCTGGGGCGCTCCAGGGCGATGCCGATGGTCTCCGGGCCCATGTTGCCGAACAGGAGATGGTAGCCATCCCTGGGCTTGCGCTCCACGTAGATCCGGTAGCCGACCAGCCCTCCGGCCCCCTCCTGGAACTCGAACTCGAAGGCCGCGTTGTGCAACGCCTTGCGCCACACCTGGGTGAACACCCGGGCGATGCGCTCGGCGCCTCCCCCGGCGCCGGTGGGGATCATCACCTCAAAGTTCCCCCGGGGAAAGTCCCCCTGAGCCCGGGAGCGGGAAGGCATGCCCGCGGCCAGCGCCGCAGCGCCCCACGCTCCCCGGATGAGCCACTGCCGGCGGGAAACAACGCAGGACACCTGGTCCGTCACCCCTTTCGTGGGAGGGCAGGCACGCCGCCTGTCCCCCCGCCTGCCTCCGCATGGGGCCGCGCCCGGGCTGCCGGACACGGCCCGTCAATGGTAAGACCAACCTGCCGCCTGCCGCTTTCCCCCTCTTCCTGAGGGCGGTTTCTTCGGGAAACCGCGTGCTCCTTCCTTTCCCTGACCGTGGACAGCCCCTCCTTCGGGTTGCGCTGGTGAAACGCCGCCGGCAAACGGGCCGAAAGGAGTTTGGTCTGACGAACCTCACCCCACAAGGGCCCGGCACGGCCTTCGGGCAGGAGGAGCCGGTTTGCCGTCTAAGTGTGGGACGTGCAACCGCTGGCACCCCAACGGGGCGCCCGGGGCCGCGAGGGGGAGGGGAGGCCGACCACATGGGCATCGGGCAGGAGTGCTTGGCGTCGGAAAGGTGGACGCGCCGTGCCGCGCTGACCTGGACCCTGGGGCTGGTGGGAGCGGGCGCCTGGCTGGGACGCAAAAGCCCGTCGGCCCATGCAGGACAGGCGCCCTTCCGGCTGGGCACCATCGCCATCACGTGGTATCCCATCTTCCTGTACCACCTGCCCGTGAGCGTGGCTCGGGAGCAGGGCTTCTTCGAGGCCAACGGCGTGCAGGTGGACGACATCGTGGGCGCCCGGGGCGGCGGCGAGACCATCCGCACCATCACGTCGGGCGGGCTGCTGCTGGGAGAGGCGGCTGCCGCCGCGGCCGTGCTCAGCATCATCCGCTCCCGGGAGCCCTTCGTCATCGTGGGTGGGGGTACCAAGGCCCCCAGCGACGTCTTCTGGGTGACCCTCCCCGACTCGCCCGTGCGCACCATCCAGGACCTGCGGGGCCGGCGGGTGGGATACACCAGCCCCGGGTCCGTGACGGAGCAGACGGCCATCCTCTCCTTAAAGCGGGCGGGCATCGACCCCCAGGAGGTGCGCCTGGTGGCGGCCGGCGGGATTGCGGAGGGCCTGGCGCTTCTGCGCCGCCGGGAGCTGGACGCGGCGGCCATGCTGGGCCCCACCTACGTGACCACCACCATGGAAACCCGCATCGTCTTCCATGCCAGCGATTACGTGCCCAACTACTTCCAGACCCTCATCCTGGCCCGGCGCAGCCTGGTTCAGGAGCACCCCGACGTGGTGCGGGGCTTCTTGAAGGCCCGCCGGCAGGGCTACGAGCGCATGCTGCAGGACGTCCCGGCGGCGGCCCGGCTGTACGCCCGCCTCAACCGCATGGCGGAAGGCGCGGCCCTGCAGGCCATCCGCATCGCCGGCGTGGACCGGGCGGTCTACCACAGCGACGGAAGGCTGGTGCGGGAGGGGCTGCTCATGGCCGAGGAGGGCATGCGCATCGCCGGCGACATGGGGCCCAACGACCGGATTCCGTGGCGGGAGATCGTGGACCAGAGCTTCCTGGACCCCGACCAGCGCATCGAGCTGCCGTAGCGGCGGTGACCCAGGCGGGCATGCAGGAGTACCGCCGGCCGGATTCGGCCGACACGCCTTCTCCCGGCCTTCCCCCGCCCCACGAGGGTCCGGCTTGTTCCGGCGAGCCGCTGGTGGTGGTGCGGGAGGTAAGCCACACCTTCCCGGGACCCAACGGTTCGGCTCCGGTGCAGGCCCTGTCCCGGGTGAGCCTGGAGGTGCGGGAGGGCGAGTTCCTGGCCGTGGTGGGGCCTTCGGGCTGCGGCAAGTCCACGCTCCTGGAGATCATGGCCGGCCTGCTGGCCCCCACCCAGGGCCAGGTGTACATCCGGGGAGAGCCCGTGCGGGGTCCGCGGCCGGACATCGGGGTGGTGTTCCAGGAGGACTCCACCTTCCCGTGGCTGACCGCCCTGGAAAACGTGGAGTTCGGGCTGCGCATGCGGGGTGTCCCGGCGGACGCCCGGCGGCAGGCCGCCAGGGCCATGATCGAGCTGGTGGGGCTCGCCGGCTTCGAGCAGCACTTTCCGCATCAGCTGTCGGGGGGTATGCGCCAGAGGGTGGCCATTGCCCGGACCCTGGTGCTGCAGCCCCGCATCATCCTCATGGACGAGCCGTTCGGCGCCCTGGACGCGCAGACGCGCCTGGCCATGGGCGACGAGCTGTTGCGCATCTGCGAGCGGCTGCGGGCCACCATCTTCTTCGTCACCCATGACATCGCCGAGGCGGTGCGGCTGGCCGACCGGGTGGTGCTCATGAGCGCCCGGCCGGGGACGGTTCGCCTGGTGCTGGACAACCCCCTGCCCCGCCCCCGGGAGTTCGCTGCCGTTGCCTCCCGGCCCGAGTTCAGCCAGCTGGTGGGCCGGCTGTGGGAGACCCTGCGCCAGGAGGTGGCCCGGTGAGCCTGCCCCAGGCCTTCGGGAACAACGGCCCTGGCGGGGTGGCAACGCTGGCGGGAGCGCGCCAGTCCCAGGCCCGCTGGGAGCCGCAGCTGGCCCGGCGGGCAAGGCGGCTTCGGTGGGCCAGCCTGGCCGCGCTGGCCCTGGCCGTGGAGGCGGCGGCCCGCTGGGGATGGGTGAGCCCCTCCACCCTGGTCCCCACCACCTCCATGGTGCAGCAGCTGGTGCGGTGGGTGGCCGGCGGCGCCATCCCCTCCGCGTACTTCGCCCGTACGGGCTCCCCGTCCCTGTGGGTGCACGTGGCGGCCACGGCGCAAGCGGTGCTGTGGAGCTTCCTTCTGGCGGTGGTCACGGGCACGGCGGTGGGGGTGGCCATGTGGCGGGCGCCCGGCCTGGCCAGGGCCGTGTACCCCTACCTGCTGCTGTACTACGCGGTGCCCACCTTCGCCCTGTACCCCCTGCTCATCCTGCTGTTCAGCTCCGGCATGGCGCCCATCGTGACGCTGGGCTGGCTGTTTTCCGTGGCGGCGGTGGTGGCCAGCACGTACATCGGCCTCAAGCGGGTGGATGGCGAGGTGTACGTGAAGGTAGGCCGGGTCCTGGGACTTTCCTTCGGGGCCATGCTGCGCTGGATCTACCTACCGGCGGCTGCGCCCATGCTCTTTGCAGGCTGGAAGCTGGCACTGACCTACAGCATCATCGGGGTCATCGCCTCGGAGTTCATCACCTCGTACCGGGGCCTGGGCTACATCATCGACCGCTCCTACCGCAACTTCGAGACGGCCAACATGTACGCGGGCATCCTGCTGGTGCTGCTGTGTTCCCT
>DATCLL010000059.1:0-2351 GCA_036563935.1 Limnochordales bacterium
CCCGCAGGTACTGCACCAGGGCTACCAGGGCCGGATCTGCCCCGAAGTCGGGGCTCACCGCCACCATCCCCGAAGCGGCCCCGGGAACCAGCCCCAGCAGGGCCGTGGCCCGGTCCACGGGGACCAGCCGGGGGAGGGCCAGCCCCAACAGCCCGCCCACCGCCACCCCTGCCGCCGCCGCACCTACCAGCGCCGGCCACGCGCCGGCCAGGCGGGCCCACACCTCCGGGGTGAGGTTGGAGGCTACCGATGCCCCGATGACGGCCTGCGCCGCACGCCACAGCACCGGCGGGACGGGGTGCAGCCAGCCGGCCAGGTTGAGCCCGGCGGCGGCCAGCATGGGGCCCAGCATCCACGCCACCGGCAGGTGCAGCCGGGAAAGCAGCCACCCGCCGCCCAGGGCCGCAGCCGCAGTGACAAACGCCCGCCCGGCGCCGGGGGCTTTAACCGGCCGGGCGGCGCCGGCCTCGCTCCCCTCCCGGTGAGGCGCCGGCGGGCCCGGCGGGTGTAAGCCCACGTGCCACCATCTCCCAAGGCCGATCATTCGGCCTGGCGGGAGACGCACCTCCCGCGCGGCCGCAGGGCACCCCGGGGCGCGTCCGGCAGGGGAAGCGTGGCGGGCAGCGGGCTTTTCAGCACGTGGCGGCGGCCCGTCACAGGGTGCACGAACCAGAGCTTGCGGGCGTGCAGCCACAGCCGGGGGCCGCCGGGATCGGGGCCGCCGTACAGGGGATCGCCCCACACCGGATGGCCCAGGCTGGCCATGTGCACCCGGATCTGGTGGGTGCGGCCCGTGGCCAGGCTGGCCACCACCACGCTTACCGGCCGGGAGGCCAGCTCCCCCCGCCACGCCACCCGAAAGCGCGTGCAGGCCGGCCGCCCGCCGGCGCCGGGGGTGCGGGCAGGCCCGGTGCCGGCCGCGCCCTCCTCGGGATCCAGGATGGGAACCTCCACCCGGCCCGAGCAGGCTGCCACGTGGCCGTGCACGCAGGCCACATACCACCGCCCGAACCACCGCCGGCGCAGCAGCCGGTCGTGGACGTAGGGGTTCTTGGCCACCAGCACCAGCCCCGAGGTGTCCCGGTCCAGGCGGTGCACGGGGTGCACCCACGGCGGCTCGCCCCGGGCCAGGCGGTGGTGGGCCACCCCGTTCACCAGGGTTCCGCCCGGGTGGCCCCGGGCCGGGTGCATGACCAGGCCGGCCGGCTTGTCCACCACCAGCAGGTGGCCGTCCTCGTACACCACCGGGACGGGCACGGGTTCCGGGGAGGCCGAGGCCGCCGAAGGCAGGGCCAGGGCCACCGTATCGCCCGGGTACAGCCGGTGGAAGGCGGGAACGCTTCGGCCGTTCACCCAGATGCCGCCGCCGTGCTTGAGCCGCCGGTACAGGGTGGGCGAAAGGCCCCAGCGCCGGCGAACCCACTGTCCCACCGGCATCCCTTCCCCGTCCGGCCCCACCCGGTCTTCCAGGAACGCCACCCAGCCCGGGGCTGCTCCCTGCAGACCTGCCACCGGCAACCCTCCTGCCCGACCTCCGCCCTCCCACGGCATCCTACCACCGCGGGGGCAGAGGGGTGGCGCTGCGGGCGCCGTATGCAAGGCGCAGGGGCACCCAGACCACGGCCGCTGCGGGCGGCGCAGGCGGAGGTGGCGGCGTTGGACGTGCTGGTTCGGCACATCGGCGGGATGGCCTTCGTGGGCAGCGGGCCGTCCCAGCACCTGCTGGTCATGGACGGGCGAGAACCCGGCAGCCAGGAGCCCCAGCGGGCGCCGGGCCCCATGGAGGTGCTCCTCATGGCCCTGGGCGGCTGCACGGGGATGGACGTGGTGAGCATCCTGCGCAAGAAGCGGGTGGCGTTCACGGGGCTGGAGGTGCGCCTCCACGGGGAGCGGGCGGCGGAGCACCCCAAGCGCTACACATCCATCGAGATCGAGTACGTGGTGCGGGGCCGGGACCTGCCGGCCAAGGCGGTGGAGGACGCAGCCCGCCTCTCCTTTGAGAAGTACTGCTCGGTGGCGGGCACCCTGCGCCCGGCCGTGGCTCTGAGCTACCGGGTGACCCTGCAGGAGGCCACCGATTCGGAGCCCGGACCTGTGGCGGCCGTGCCTGCGGCGCCTGCGGCGCCGGCAGCGCCGGCAGCGCCGGCAGCGCAGACAGCGCAGCCCTGAGGGCGGCGGCGCTTCCGGGGGCGCTGTCCCCGACCGGTCGAGGCGGGCTACCATGGAGGGGGCCCCGGGGTCTGTGGCTGAAAGTCGATGCCAGCCGCGGGCAAAGCGACCCACGTAAGGTGGCCGGCCTGCCCGGCCCGCCGGGCGGTCCCTGCGGCCGGCCACCGAGCATGGCGCGGCTT
>DATCLL010000060.1:0-10268 GCA_036563935.1 Limnochordales bacterium
GCGGGCAGCGGGTGTGGAAGCGGCAGCCGGTGGGAGGGTTCAGGGGGCTGGGGAGCTCCCCCTGCAGCAGGAGCCGGTCGCGAGGAGCATCCGGGTCCGGCTGGGGCACCGAGGCCAGAAGCGCCCGGGTGTACGGGTGCAGGGGCCGGGCGAACAGCTGCTCCGTCGCCGCCAGCTCCACGATGCGGCCCAGGTACATCACCGCCACCCGGTCGCACACGTGGCGCACCACCGCCAGGTCGTGGGCGATGAACAGGTAGGCGAGCCCCAGCTCCCGCTGCAGGTCCTGCAGGAGGTTCAGGATCTGGGCCTGGATGGAGACGTCCAGGGCTGAGACCGGCTCGTCGGCCACCACGAACTTGGGCCGCAGCGCCAGCGCCCGGGCAATGCCGATGCGCTGGCGCTGGCCCCCGCTGAACTCATGGGGGTAGCGGCGGGCATCCTGGGCCGAAAGCCCCACCCGCTCCAGAAGCTCCCGCACCTGCCGGGCCAGCTCGGGCCCCCGGGCCAGGCGGTGCACCACCAGCGGCTCGGCCACAATCTCCCCCACCGTCATGCGGGGGTTCAGCGAGGCGTAGGGGTCCTGGAAGATGATCTGCATGTGCCGGCGCAGCTGCCGCAGGCGTTCTGGGTCCAGCCCGAGGATGTCCTGCCCCTCGAAGTACACCTCGCCGGCGTCGGGTTCCAGAAGGCGCAGCACCAGCCGGCCCGTGGTGGACTTGCCGCAGCCCGACTCGCCCACCAGCCCCAGCGTCTCGCCCCGCCCGATGGAAAAGCTCACCCCGTCCACGGCCCGCACCCGACCAGCCCGCCAGCGGCCCCAGCCCGGGCTCAGACCCTGACCCCTCGCCACCCGGAAGTGCTTGACCAGGTGGCGCACTTCCACCAGCGGGACGCCTGCGCTCACGGCCGGCTCCCCCCGCCGCCGTCCGTCCCTGAAGGCGCAGGCCCCCCGCCGGCAGCGGATCCGCCCGCGGGCGACGCCGCCGGCCCGTGCAGCCAGCAGGCCACCTGGTGGCCCGGCTCCAGCTCCACGGTGGGTGGCTCCAGGGTGCGGCAGACCTCCATGGCCTGCGGGCAGCGGGGGTGAAAGCGGCAGCCCGGGGGAAAGCGGCCCGGGGCGGGCACCGTTCCCTCGATGGCCCGAAGGCGCCCCCGGGGCCCGTGGAGCTTGGGCACCGACTCCAGCAGGGCTGCCGTGTACGGATGGGCCGGCCGGCGAAACAGCGTGCGCACGTCGGCCTGCTCCACCACCCGGCCGGCGTACATCACCGCCACCCGGTGGGCCATCTCCGCCACCACGCCCATGTTGTGGGTGATGAGCAGCACCGCCATCCCCAGCTCCTGCTGCAGCCGGCGCAGAAGCTCCAGGATCTGGGCCTGGATGGTGACGTCCAGGGCGGTGGTGGGCTCGTCGGCGATGAGGAGGGCGGGCCGGCAGGCCACCGCCATGGCGATCATGACCCGCTGGCGCATGCCCCCGCTCATCTGGTGGGGGTAGTCGTGCACGCGCCGGGCCGCATCGGCGATGCCCACCTGGCGCAGCGCCTCCACGGCCAGCCGCCACGCCTCGGCCCGGCCCACCCGCTGGTGCAGGCGGATGGCCTCCAAGATCTGGTCGCCCACGGTGAAGACGGGGTTGAGGGAGGTCATGGGCTCCTGGAACACCATGGCGATGGCCCTGCCCCGGATGCGGCGCATCTCCCGCTCCGGCAGTCCCAGCAGCTCCCGCCCCGCAAACCACACCTGGCCGCCGGCGATGCGGCCCGACGGGGCGGGGATGAGGCGCAGGATGGACAGGGCCGTTGCGCTCTTGCCGCAGCCCGATTCCCCCAACAGGCCCAGCGTCTGGCCCTGGGGCACCTGGAAGCTCACGCCGTCCACAGCCCACACGGGCCCGTCGGGGCCGGCAAAGCAGGTACGCAGGTCCCGCACGTCCAGGAGGACCTCGGCCACGGGCCGCTCACACCTCGTAGCAGGCTACCCAGCGCCCGGGGCTTTTCTCGACCAGCGGCGGGTGGTCCTCCGTGCGGCAGCGGGATGTGGCCAGCGGGCAGCGTTCGTAAAAGCGGCAGCGGGGCGGGGGGTTCACCGCCCGGCCCACGGCCCCCTTGATGGGCACCACGCTGCGGCCGGACAGGGATTCCAGGGAGGGTGCGGCGGCCACCAGCGCCCGGGTGTAGGGATGCAGGGGCTGGCGGATGACCTCCTCGGCGGGCCCCATCTCCACGATCTTGCCCAGGTACATCACCGCCACCCGGTCGCACAGGTAGCGGGCCACCGCCAGGTCGTGGGTGATGTAGAGGTAGGTCATGCCCAGCTCTTGCTTGAGGTCCAGCAAAAGCTGCAGGATGCCCGAGCGGATGGAGGCGTCCAGCATGGAGGTGGGTTCGTCGGCCACCAGAAGGCGCGGCCGCAGGATGAGGGCCCGCGCGATGGCCACCCGCTGGCGCTGCCCGCCCGACAGCTCATGGGGAAAGCGGAAGGCAAAGGCCTCGGGGGGAACCAGCCCCACCCGCTCCAGCTCCGCCAGGGCCAGCTCCTCCCGCTCGGCAGCTGTGCCCACGCCGTGCACCACCAGCGGCTCCAGCAGGCTGTCCAGCACCGTCATGCGGGGGTTGAGGGCTCCGTAGGGGTCCTGGAAGACCATCTGCACCTGCCTGCGCAGCGCCTTCCAGGCCCCGTGGCGGGCGCCGCCCACCACCTCCCCGGCCACCCGCACGGTGCCGGAGGTGGGTTCGAGGGCGCCCACCACCAGGCGGCCGGTGGTGGTCTTGCCGCAGCCCGACTCCCCCACCAGGCCGAACACCTCTCCCGCCGCGATGGAAAAGCTCACGTCGTCCACCGCGTGCACCCAGGCGGCCGGGCGGCCCCACCACAATCGCCCCACGGGGAACAGCTTGCGCAACTGGCGGGCCTGCACCAGGACGTCGGAGCTCACCGCCCCGTGCCCCCTATCCGAAGCCCGCCGTGACGGGCCAGGGCCGCCCGCCGCGCGAAGTCCTCCCGCACGTCCTGGCCCGCCAGGGGGTACCAGCAGGCCACCTGGTGCTGGCCTGGCCCGTGGGCGACCAGCGGGGGCATCTCGGCCCGGCAGCGCTGGTCCGCGTAGGGGCAGCGGGGATGGAAGGGACAGCCCGGCGGCGGCGCGAGCAGGTCCGGCGGTTCGCCGGGGATGGTCACCAGGGGCCGCCGAGGGCCTGTCAGGGCCGGCAGGGAGGCCAGAAGGCCGGCCGTGTAGGGGTGGCGGGGAGTGCGGATGACGTCGGCCGTGCGCCCCAGCTCCACCAGGCGCCCGGCATACATCACCCCCATGCGGTCGCTCACCTGGGCCACCACCGCCACGTCGTGGGAGATGTACACCATGGCCATCCCCAGGCGGGTGCGGATCCTGTCCAGCTCCCGCCAGATCCGGTCCTGCACCACCACGTCCAGGGCGGTGGTGGGCTCGTCGGCCAAAAGCAGCGGCGGTCGGCCGGCCAGGGCCATGGCGATGGCGGCCCGCTGGCGCATGCCGCCGCTGAACTGGTGCGGGTACTGGTCCATGCGCTCCGGCGGCAGGCCCACCAGGGCGAACAGCTCCGCCACCTCCTGGCGGGCCTGCTGGCGGCTCATGCGGGGTTCGTGGGTGCGCAGCGCCTCCACGATCTGCTCACCCACGGTGTAGACGGGGTTCCAGGAGTTCATGGCCGCCTGGAAGATGATGCCGATGCGGCGGAACAGCAGCCGGCGCATGGCCTGGGGCGCCAGGGAGAGGAGATCCGTCCCTTCCAGCACCACCCGGCCGGCGCGCACGTGGGCGTTGTCCGGCAGCAGCCGGGCGATGGCCATGAGCAGGGTGGTCTTTCCGCAGCCTGACTCGCCCACGATTCCCAGGGCCTCGCCCCGCTGCAGGGTGAAGGAGACCCCCTGCACCGCCCGCACCGGGCCGTGGCGGGTGCGGTAGTCCACGTGAAGCTCCTGCACCTCAAGGAGCGCCACGCCCGCTCACCTCTTGCGCAGCCGGGGGTTGACCACCTCTTCCATCCCCCGGCCCACCAGGTAGAAGGCCGCGCACAGAAGGGTGATGGCCAGGCCGGGCGGCAGCCACAGCCACCAGTACCGGTCGAAGGCCAGAAGGTACCCGCCGGCTTCGGCGGTGTGGATCATGAGGCCCCAGCTGGTGCGCACGTTGAGAAGGCCGAAGAAGGAGAGGGTGGCCTCGGACAGGATGGCCGAGGTGACGTTGAACATCATGTACAGAAACGACAGGGGCATCACGTTGGGCACCACGTGGCGGCGCAGAACCCACCACGGGCTTCCCCCCACCAGCCTGGCCGCCTCCACGTACGGCCGCACCACCACCGCCAGGGCCTGGGACTTGATGACGATGGTGATGCCGCCGAACCCCGAAAGCACCCCGATGAGCACCGCCAGCTCCAGAAGCCCCATCTCGTAAACCGCGGAAAGCAACAGCAGCAGCGCGATGAAGGGAAACAGGAGCACCAGGTCGGCCAGCCGCATGAAGAAGAGGTCCACCCACCCGCCGAAAAGCGCGGCCGCGGTGCCCACCAGCGTGCCGATGACCACGCTGATGAGGGCCGACACCACCCCCAGCAGGAACTCCGCCCGGGCGCTGTACATGAGCTGGCTCAACACGTCCCGGCCCAGAGGGTCGGTGCCCAGCAGGTGGGCGGCCGACGGCGGCGCCGGATGCTGGGGCAGGTACGGGTCGTACCCCGTCACCGGATCGTACACCGCCGGATCCCACACCCGCCCCATGAGCAGGGGGTGCAACAGGGCCATCAGCGCGAAAAGCCCGATGACCACCAGCCCGGCCGGGCCGATGCGGCTTTCCGCAAAGACCCGCCAGCTTTCCGCCGCGCTGCGCCGCCACCTCCGCCACCAGGCGGCCCGGCGGGCCCTGGCCCCCCTACTCCCCGGCCCCAACTTCTCCACCCCGCACCCGCAGCCGGGGATCCAGCACGGCATGGAGCAGGTCGGCCACCACGTGGGCCAGGATGAGGAAGATGCCGGTGAAGGTGAAGGCCCCCAGGACCAGGGGGTAGTCCTGGCTCAGCGCGGACTCCAGGAGTAGCTGCCCCACCCCCGGCCACGAAAAGAGCGTCTCCGTCACGATGCCCCCGCTGGCCACCCCGCCGATGCCCAGGGTGAGGCTGGTGACCACCGGCAGCAGCGCGTTTCGCGCGGCATACCGGTCCCGCACCACCCTCTCCGGCAGGCCCCTGGCCCGGGCAGCCAGCACGTAATCCTCCCGCAGGGTCTCCAGCATGGCATCGCGCATGAGGAGCATGACGCCGCCGAAGCTGATGAGGGTGAGGGCCAGCACGGGCAGCACCATGTGGCGCACGATGTCCCAGGCGAAACGGGCGAGCCCCGACTGCTGCCACCAGGCCAGGCTTGCCGCCACCACCGCCACCGCGCCGCTCAGCCGTACCACAAGCCGGCCCGCCCCGGCGGTCATCTCCCGCCCGGTCAGCCACAGGACGGCCGCCAGCACCCCGGCGGCCAGGGCGAAATTGCCCAGCAGCCGCTGGAAGACGTGGTTGGCGTCCACCGGGGCCCGCCGCCACAGCTCGGGGTCCACGAACTGGTTGAGGGGTAGCCAGCCGGCCCGGAAGGCAAAGGCCCACATGAGCACCAGCGCCACCAGGGGGTAGAAGGCGGTCCACAGGCTGACGCCCACCCCGGTGGCGGCGTAATCCAGCCAGGAGCCCCGCCGCCACGCCAGCTGCCGCCCCAGGGTGAAGCCCACCCAGAAGGAGAGCAGGGTGGCGGTCAAAAAGAGGGTGACGGTTCGGGGAAGCCGCTCCGCCACCAGATCCCACACGGGCGTGGGATAGCGGGAGAAGGAGACCCCCAGGTTCCCCGTCAGGACGTTGCGCAGGTACAAGAGGTACTGCGCGGCCAGCGGCCGGTTCAGGCCCAGGCGCTCGGCCATGGCCTGGCGCACCTCGGGCGGGATGCGGGGATGGCTCAGGTACAGGCGGGTGACGTCCCCCGGTATGGCCTGGATGATGACGAAGGTGACCGTCATGAAGACCAGGAGGGTGATCACCGCCTGCACCAGCCGGTGGGCCAGGAAGCTCGCCACGCCGGCACCCCTTCCGGCTCCTCGGGTCTAGGGGTCTACTCGGCCCGCTTCACCAACCCCGTCATCCCGTACAGGCCCTGGATCCCGTCCAGCACGGCCGTGAAGGGATAGCGCACCCGGTCGGAGCGGTAGCCCTCCAGCACCGGCGTGGTGAACAGGACCACGTAGGGCACCTCCTCGGCCAGGATCTCCTGCAGGCGAAAGGCGATCCTGCGGGCCTCCTCCAGCTCCGTCACCTCCAGGAGCCGGTCCGCCAGGCGGTCATATTCGGGGTTGCGGTAACCGGGGCTGTTGAACCCGCCCGGCCCCGCGTTGCTGGAGTGGAAGAAGCTGCGCAGGTAGTCGGGGAACAGGGTCAGGCCCCACCCGAGGATGTACATGTCGAAGTCCTGCTCTTCCACGGTGCGCGTCAGGATGAAGTTGAAGTCGGCCAGCCGGCTGCGCACGGGGATGCCCACCTCCCGCAGCCACCGCTCCACCCACAGCGCAAAGGTAGCCCGCAGCGGGTCGTACCCGGGCGAGGGGGCCAGAAGCTCCACCTGGCGCATGGGGGTACCGTCGGGCAGGCGCAACCCCTCCCCCGGCTGGTAGGTGTCCCGGCCCAGGTCCACCTCGGGCTCCCGGGCCCACCGGAACCCCGCCTCCTTCAGCAGCCGAACCGCCTCCGCCACCCGCTGGGCCCGGCTCATCCCCTGCCCCCACACCTTCACCCGGGGATTGTGCCAGTACGCGTTGCCCGGCGGCACCAGCGTGGCCAGGGGCTGGGCCGTCCCCTGCAGCACCGTCTGCGCCACGAACTCCCGGTCGATGAGGGTGGCCACCGCCTGGCGGAACTCCCGGATGTGGAAGGGAGCCCGGCGCAAGTTGAAGGCCAGGTAGCGAAAGCCGTTGGCGGGGTTGCTCACCACGGCCACGCCCGGGGCGCGGGCCAGCTGCTCCTGGAAGCCCCGCTGCAGGCCCGAAGGGTTCAGCACGTAGTCCACCTCGCCCCGGATGAGGGCCAGCACGGCGGCGTTCTGGTTCTGGTAGATGCGGTAGATGACGGAGTCAAAAAACGGCCCGCTCTGCAGGGCCAGCTCCACCCGGCCGGCCGGCGCCGGGTCGCGGCTTTGCCAGGTGAAGCCCGTGCGGGGGCTGGACAGGCGGGCTCCCCCGTTGGCGTACAGCTCCGTGACGCTGCCGCGGTCTTCGTTGTACGGGTTGGCCGCGCTCTCCACGAAGGCGCCCTTCTCCCACCGGCGCAACACCCACGGCCCCAGGGACTCGGGGGTCACCTCCGCCGCCAGCAGGGTGCGGACGGGGTCCTCCGAGGCCAGGGCCTGGCGCACCAACCCCTCCCACTTGCGCCGCTGCAGGATTACCGCCTGCAGCACCCCGAACTGCCAGACGGCGATGCCCGGCCGCTTCTTGAACCAGAACTTCACCGCGTAGTCGCCCTGCTTTTCCACACGATGCAGGTACTCCGGGCGGACCTGATCCGGCCAGTTGCCCCCCAGCTTGACGGGGTCCAGCTGCAGGACCGTCTGGAACGTCCACACCACGTCATCGGCGGTGAAGGGGCTTCCGTCCTGCCACCGCAAGCCCCGGCGCAGCCGCACCACCGAGGTCCAGTAGCTGCGCCCGTCGGGGCCCGTCTCCTGCTGCAGGGGGCCCGGCATGTCGGCGGCCAGCGCGGGCACCATGTCCCACCGGGGCGGCACCAGGCCGAAAAGCCCGCTGTAGTGGGGCGCCAGGCCCACCGCGAAGTTCCACGCGCTGGCGTTGGGGCCCAGCTGGGCGAAGATGTTCAGGGTGGTCGGCTCCCCCAGCAGGCCCACCGTGTAGGAGCCTCCCGCGGCCGGCCCGGCTGCTGCCCACCTCGAGCCACCGCAAGCCACCAGCGCCAGCGCCACGGCCAGGATGGCTGCCCGGCGCCTGAAAGCGAAAGCTCCCATGGCGTACCCACCCCCGAGCCTCATCCGGCCGCGGGCAGCCGGCGGCGCAGGCGGGGGTTGGGGGTGATGCCGGGGATGCGCCCCCGCTTGGCCACGGGCCGCCCCTCCACCACCTTCAGGTCCAGGGTCATGTCGATGGGCGGCGCCGAGGAGATGTAGCTTCCCACCCCGAACGCGTCCGCCCCGGCGGCCGAAAGGGCCCGCACCTTTTCCGGGGTGAGGCCCCCTGAGACGAAGATGCGCACGTGGCGGAACCCCGCCTGGTCCAGGCGCGCCCGCACCTCGGCCACCAGCTCGGGCGTGACGCCGCCCCGCTCGCCGGGCGTGTCCAGGCGCACCCCCTCCAGGGCCTCCCCCAGGGCCTGGGCCACCCGCAGGCTCTCCTCGGCCTCGTCCTTGTACGTGTCCACCAGAATGATGCGGGGAGAGCCGGGAGAAGTGTGACGGTGGTACGCCAGCGCCCCTTCCACGGTATCCCCCAGGATGAGCATGAGGGCATGGGGGACGGTGCCCACCGGCTCCCGCCCCGCCAGCTTGGCGCCCAGCACGCAGGCGGCCCCCGAGCAGCCCGCCACCAGCGCGGCCCGCTCCATCACCGGCGCCACGGCCGGATGCACGTGGCGGGCCCCGAAGGAGCTCACCGGCTTGCCGCCCGCCGCCTCCACCATGCGCCGGGCGGCCGTGGCCCAGCCGCTGGAATGGGCCAGGATCCCCAGCAGGGCCGTTTCGTAGATGCCGAAGGCGCTGTACGGGCCGTGCAGGCGCATGACCACCTCCTTGGGGGAAAACCACTCCCCCTCATCCATGGCCCACACCTCCAGGGGCCCCAGCTCCGGGGGCCGGGCCGAAAGAAGCCGCAGGGCCTCCTCCACCCCGCACAGCAGCCCCTCTGCCCGGGCAAAGATCTCCGCCACCACGGGCACGTCCGCCCGGCCCGCAGCCCGCAGCACCTGCTGGGTCTTCACGAAGTAGACGTCGGTGGTGTGGCCCGCCAGAACCTCCTCGTGGGTGGCCGAAAACAGCGGCCTGGCCGGGTCCACCCGAAGCTGCCGCACCGCCTCCTCGTCGGACAGCACCCTCAGCCCGGGCCTGCCAGCGCCCTCCATGCCGCCCAGCCCTCCTGCCCCGTCGCTACGCCCTCAGCTGCCCGGCGCCCCTGCCGGCCCGGGCGCCGGCCCGTACAGCCACCTGTACAGGTCCCTCATGCGCAATACCCGTTCGACGAACCGCCGGGTCTCCCCGTAGGGGATGGCATCCAGCCGGGAAGGGGAGCCATCCCAGCCGGTCTGCTCCATCCAGCGCTCCACCCGGCCTGCGCCCGCGTTGTAAGCCGCCAGGGCCAGCGCCTCCCGCCCGTGGAACAGCTGCAGCAGGTGCGCCAGGTACCTGGTTCCCAGGCGGGCGTTGGTCTCCGGGTCGAACAGCAGGTCCGGGAGGAACTCCACCTCCCCCTCCAGCCGGGCCACCCAGCGGGCCGTCTCGGGAAGAAGCTGCATCAGCCCCACCGCGCCCCGCTCCGAGACGGCCGTGGTACGGAAGTTGCTCTCCACCCGCACCACGGCCACCACCAGCCACGGGTCCAGCTGGCGGCGCTGGGCCCAGTGGAACAGAAGCTCACGGTAGTACACAGGATACACCCACCGCAGCCACAGCTGCCGCTGCTGCCAGCCTGCCAGCGCCGCCAGCGCCAGCCCTGCCACGGCCAGGGCTACCCATCCGGCGGCGCCGCCCCGCAACCCGCTCAGGCGGCGCCCGTTGCCCATCGCTCTTCCACGCCCAGCCGGCGGGCCAGGGCGGTCAGCAGCAGGGTGGCCGTGGCCACGTTGGTGGCCAGGGGCACGTTGTGGACGTCGCACACCCGCATGAGGGCCGTGATATCCGGCTCGTGAGGCTGGGCCGTGAGGGGGTCCCGCAGGAAGATGACGGCATCCACCAGACCGGCCGCCACCTGGGCCCCGATCTGCTGGTCGCCCCCGTACGGCCCGGACAGCATCCGCTCCACCGGCAGTCCGGTGGCCTCCATCACCACCTGGCCCGTGGTGCCGGTGGCCACCAGCTGACAGCGCTCCAGCACGGCCTGAAAGCGCCGCACGAACTCCACCATGGCCGGTTTCTGCCGGTCATGGGCCACCAGGGCGATGCGCACGGCCCGTCCACAACCCCCAAAGCTCCTGCAGCTGCCGGCGGGTGTAGTCCCGGCCGTCGCTGTTGTCCACCACGAAGTCGGCCAGCTGCCGCTT
>DATCLL010000061.1:0-2397 GCA_036563935.1 Limnochordales bacterium
CTCCGGCGCCGGCCCGGGCCCCGCCTGGGCTGGAGGCGGGGTGGCCAGTTCAGCCTGGACCGCCGCCGCCAGGCGGCGCGCCCGCTCCAGAAGCTCCTGGGGGGAGGCCCCCAGCATGCGCCAGACGGGGAGCTCCTGCCAGGAGCCGTCGGCGTACCGTTCCAGCACCGCCTCCAGGGCGGCCACCACCAGCTTGCCGGCCCGCATGGCCCGGGCCAGGGGATGGCGGCGCACCTGCTCCAGCAGCTGCCGGCGGCCCACCACGATGCCGGCCTGCGGGCCGCCCAAAAGCTTGTCCCCGCTGAACATGACCGCGTCCGCCCCGGCCGCCACCGCCTCGGCCACGGTGGGTTCCCGGGGCAACCCCAGGCGGCCCAGGTCCACGAGGCAGCCGGAACCCAGGTCCTCCAGCATCCACAGCCCGTGGCGGTGGGCCAGTTGGGCCAGCTCGCCGGCCGCCACCGCCTGCGTGAACCCCACGATGCGGTAGTTGCTGGTGTGGGCCTTGAGGATGGCGGCCGTCTGGGGCCCGATGGCCCGCTCGTAGTCGGCCAGGCGGGTGCGGTTGGTGGTGCCCACCTCCACCAGCCGGCACCCGCTGGCCGCCATCACGTCGGGCAGCCGGAACTCGCCCCCGATCTCGATGAGCTCGCCCCGGGAGATGACCACCTCCCGGCCCGCGCAGCTGGCCGCCAGCACCAGCAGCACCGCCGCCGCGTTGTTGTTCACCACGAAGGCGGCCTCCGCCCCGCTCAGCGCGCACAGCAGCTCCTCCAGCCGGTCCTCCCGCCGGCCTCGCCGGCCGCTGTCCAGGTCCAGCTCCAGGTTGCAGTAGCCCGCCGAGGTGGAGGCGATGCGGGCCAGCGCGCAGGCGGGCAGCGGGCTTCGGCCCAGGTTGGTGTGCAGCACCACGCCGGTGGCGTTGATGACCGGCACCAGCCGCCGGCGCCGGAACGCCCGGGCCTCCCGCTGCAGGAGCCCCAGGGCCAGCTGCGCCGCCCCGCTGTCCTCGGGCTGGCGCCGTTCGCCGGCCGCGGCCGGCCCGGGCGAGTGCGGCTGCGGCTCCAGCTGCGGCCGGGCCTGTGGCTGTGGCCGTGGCTGCGGGCCTTCGGCCAGCTGCCGGCGGGCCTGGGCCAGAGCCTCCCGGGCCAGCCGCGTGGCCATCTCCCCGGGAACCCCCTCCAGCACCCCGAGGCAGCGGGCGTGGCGCAGGAGGCGGTCCACGGAGGGCAGCTCCCGCAGGGCCGGCGGGGCCACGGGGGACTGGGACGTCGGCGGGCCTTCCTCTGCCATGGATGCCACTCCCCTGGAGCATCATGCCACATCCCTGGCCATCCGGGCACCGATGGGGTAACCTTGGGAAGGAAGGGACGCCGTCGACTGGTGGAGGTCATCCCCGTCTCCCCGCGAGGCTACTGCTACGGTGTGGTGGACGCGCTGCAGCTGGCCCGGGAGGTGGCCCGCAGGCCCGACGTGCCCCGGCCCATCTACGTGCTGGGGCTTCTGGTGCACAACCGGCATGCCGTGGAAGAGCTGGAGCAGTACGGCATCATTTCCCTGGACGGGCCGGACCGGCTGAGCCTGCTGGACCGGATTCCCGGCGGCACCGTCATCTTCACCGCCCATGGCGTCTCCCCGGCCGTGCGGGAAAAGGCCCGCGCCCGGGGCCTTTACTGCGTGGACGCCACCTGCCCCGACGTGACCAAAACCCATGAACTGGTGCGCCAGCTGGCAGCGGAAGGATACGTCATCATCTACGTGGGCAAGCGGGGACACCCGGAACCCGAAGGGGTCATCGGCGAGGCCCCGGACCGGGTGGTGCTGGTGGAGAGCGCGGACGAGGTGGACCGGCTCGCCGTACCGCCGGGCACCCCGGTGGCGGTCACCACCCAGACCACCCTGAGCCAGTGGGATACCCAGGAGATCATCGAGCGCATCCTCCAGCGCTACCCCGATGCCCGGGTCTACAACGAGATCTGCCTGGCTACCCAGCTGCGCCAGCAGGCGGCCGTCCGGCAGGCCGCGGAGGCGGACCTGGTCATCGTGGTGGGCGACCGGCGCAGCAACAACTCCAACCGTCTCGTGCAGGTGGTGGTGGAAAGGGCAGGCAAGCCGGCCTACCTGGTGGAAGACGTGGAGGACATCCGCCCGGAGTGGCTGGCAGGGGCTCGCCGGGTGGCGGTAACGGCCGGCTCCTCCACCCCCAGCCACATCACCCGGCGGGTCATCCAGTTCCTGAGAAGCTACGAGGCACCGTCTGCAGCAGTCCTACCCGAGGAGGTCCGACCCCATGGCTGAGCAGGTCAGGGACGTCATCATCCTGGGATCCGGCCCCGCAGGCCTGACCGCGGCCATCTACGCGGCCCGGGCGCAGCTGCGCCCGCTGGTGGTGGCCGG
>DATCLL010000062.1:0-11666 GCA_036563935.1 Limnochordales bacterium
GGGGTACTCCATCTCGGTGACTACCCGCCCTCCCCGCCCCGGAGAGCGGGACGGGGTGGACTACTTCTTCGTGGGCGAGGCTGCTTTCCAGGAGATGGTGAAGCGGCAGGAGCTGCTGGAGTGGGCCCGCTTCGGGGAGTACCTGTACGGCACCCCCCGCTCGTACATCGAGCAGGCCCTGGCCCGCCGGCAGGTGGTGCTGCTGGATGTGGATATCCAGGGCGCCCGGCAGCTGCGCCGGGCACAGCTGCCCGCGGTCTTCGTCTTTCTGGTTCCCCCCTCGCTGGAGGCGTTGCGCCAGCGGCTGCTGGGCAGGGGTTCCGACTCGCCGGAGCAGGTGGAGCGGCGCATGCAGCTGGCCTTGACAGAACTGCAGGCCGTTGCCGATTATGACTACGTCGTGGTAAATGAAGGGTTGCAGGAGGCGGCCGACCTCCTGGAGGCCATCATCCTGGCCGAGGCCTGCCGGCCCGGCCGGGCGCGGCTTCCCCGGTGGGGGCAGCCGCAGCTGGGAGAGGGGTCCAGCCCTGGATCATGGCAGGCGTCCTGAACCAGCCACCCGTCGAGCAGCTTCTGGCCCGCAGCCCCAACCGCAGCCGCTACACCCTGGTGGCCATGGCGGCCAAGCGGGCGCGCCAGCTGCTGGAGGGGGCCCCTCCTCTGGTGAATGTGGATTCCACCAAGCCGGTCACCATCGCCCTGCACGAAATCTCCCAGGGTCGGCTGGTCTGTGAGGTTCCCAGGGTCGGAGGCATCAAGTAGCACGGCCGGCTCCGATGCTCCCGCCGCCGGTCCGCTCGCCTGGCTGGTAGCCGTCGACCCTGAGGATGCGGTACTGGACGGGCCCCTGGCCTACCGGCCCGCGCCCGGCTGGGAAGAGCGGCCGGTTCCCGTGGGCGCCCGGGTGCAGGTGCCGCTGCAGCGCCGCCTGGTGCGGGGCTGGGTGCTGCAGGGCGGGCCGGCTCCCTCGCGCTCCCTGAAAAGCGTCGTCTCCGTGGACGACCCCGCCACCTGGCTGCCGCCCGAGCGGGTGCAGCTGGCCGCCTGGGTGGCCGGGGCGTACCTGTGCCCTCCGGGCCAGGCCCTGGCCAGCGTGGCAGGGCCCGTACCGGCGCCCGCCGCGCAGCGGACGGCCCGGGCCGGCCGCGGTGGCGCCCGCACCGGTGCCTGCCCGCAAGGCCCATCTCCCGGGCCACCCCCGCCAGTCCCTGCGGCGGCCTCCATGCCTGAGCTCACCCCTCCCCAGCGGGCGGCGCTTGCGGCCATCGGGGAGGCCCTGCAGGCCGGGGAGTTCCGCGGGATTCTGCTGTGGGGCGTGACGGGCAGCGGCAAGACCCGGGTGTACCAGGAGGCGGCCCGGCTGTGCGTGCTCCGGGGACGCCATGCGGTCATCCTGGTTCCCGAAATCGCCCTGACCCCGCAGCTGGTGCGGGAGTTCCGCCGCTGGCCCGGGGGCCGGGTGGTGCTGCTGCACAGCCAGATGAGCCTCTCCGAGCGCAGGCGGCAGTGGCAGGAGCTTCAGTCCGGGCAGCCGGTGGTCCTTATCGGCCCCCGCTCGGCCGCGCTGGCCGCTCCCGAGGGCGTGGGGCTGTTTGTGGTGGACGAAGAGCACGAGACCTCCTACAAGCAGGAGGAAGCCCCCCGCTACCACGCCCGGGAGGTGGTGCTGCAGCGGGCCCGCTGGAACGGGGCGGTGGTGGTGCTGGGCTCCGCGACCCCCTCCCTGGAAAGCTACTACCAGGCCTGTCTGGGCCAGCTGCAGCGGGTGGAGCTGCCCCAGCGGGTGGAGGGCCAGTCCCCTGCGCCGCAGGCGGAGGTGGTGGACCTGCGCCAGGAGCTGGCGGAGACAGGCCGGGCCGGGCCGCTGAGCCGGGCGCTGGTGGAGCGGCTGCGGGAGGTGGTCGCCCGGCGCCGGCAGGCCATCCTGTTCGTAAACCGCCGGGGCTTCGCAGGGGCCATCCAGTGCCGGGAGTGCGGGTTTGCCTGGCGCTGTCCTCATTGCGACGTGAACTTGACGTACCACCACGGCGCCCCGGGGGTTCTGCGCTGCCACTACTGCGACCACCAGGAACCCCTGGCCCGCCGCTGCCCCCGCTGCACCGGACAGGAGCTGGCCCCGGTGGGCTTCGGAACCCAAAGGCTGCAGGCCGCCCTGCAAGCAGCCTTCCCGGGCCTGCCCGTCTTCCGGCTGGACGCCGACACCATGGCCCGCCGCCACGCCCACGAGCGGGTGCTGGAGGAGTTCGGCCGAACCTTTCCCGCCGTCCTGGTGGGCACGCAGATGGTGGCCAAGGGCCACCACTTTCCCCGGGTTACCCTGGCGGCGGCGGTGCTGGCGGACGTGAGCCTCACCCTGCCGGACTTCCGGGCCGCGGAGCGCACCTTTCAGCTTCTGGTTCAGCTGGCAGGCCGGGCCGGGCGGGGCCAGGAGCCGGGGCGGGTACTGGTGCAGACCTACCGCCCGGACCACTACAGCATCCGGTGCGCCCTGGCGGAGGACCTGGAAGGCTTCTACCACCGGGAGCTGGAGTTCCGCCAGCGCAGCGGGTACCCGCCCTTTACCGGCCTGGTACGCCTGGTGGCGGCGGACCCCGACGAGGAGCGGGCACGGCGGGCGGCCACGGAACTGGTGCGGCGCCTGACGGAGCATGCGGGCAGCGGCCAGGCCTGCCGGGTGCTGGGCCCTGCGCCGGCCCCGCTGCGCAAGCTGCAGGACCGCTTCCGCTGGCAGGCCCTGGTGAAGGGGCCGGAGGGGATGGCCCGGGACCTGGTGGCGGCGGTGCTGGCCGGGGCACCCTTGCGGGGAGCGGCGCGGCCGCAGGCGCTGGTGGTGGACGTGGACCCGCTGAGCATGTTGTGAGGTCGGCCTATAATAGGGCCGGCGTGCTGCGCTCCGAAGCGCCCCGAAGGTGGGGAGGTGCGGGGCACTGGCCGCGCCGCTCAGGAAAGGGGCCCATACGGTGGCCGTACTGCCCATCCGCCTCATCGGCGACCCCGTGCTGCGGGAGAAGGCCCGGCCGGTCCAGCGGGTGACCCGCCGGCACCGCAAGCTCATCGAGGACATGCGGGAGACCATGTACCGGGCCCCCGGGGTAGGGCTGGCCGCCAACCAGGTGGGCGTGCTGGAGCGCATTGTGGTGGCCGACCCCGGCGACGGCGCCTTCCTGGCCCTCATTAACCCCCGCATTGTGGAATTCCAAGGAAGCGACGTGGACGTGGAGGGGTGCCTGAGCATCCCCGGCGTGAGCGGGTACGTGGAACGGGCCTGGCGGGTGCGGGTGGAGGCCCTGGACGAGCGGGGCCGGCCCATGACGGTGGAGGCGGAGGGGTTTTTGGCCCGCATCCTGCAGCACGAGATCGACCACCTGGACGGGATCCTGTTCGTGGACCGGGCCAGCCGCCTGGTGCAGGAGCGCCCCGACGGCACCGTGCAGGAGCTGTCCGGCGAGCAGCTTCGTGCTCTGCTGGAGGCCTCCCGGGCCGCGGAAGGGCGCGGCGTGGTCCCATGAGCCTGCGCGTGGCCTTTGCCGGGACTCCCCGCTTTGCGGTGGCACCCCTTCTGGCCCTGGTACAGGCCGGCTTCACCGTGGTGCGGGTGGTGACCCAGCCCGACCGGCCGGCAGGCCGGGGCATGGCGCTGCGGCCTCCGCCGGTCAAGGAGCAGGCCGTGGCGCTGGGGCTTGACGTGTGGCAGCCGGAACGTCCCGGCCCCGACCAGTGGGCCGAACAGCTGCGCCGAAGCGGCGCCGACGTGCTGGTGGTGGCCGCCTTCGCGCAGCGCATCCCGGTGCAGGCGCTGGCCTTTTTGCCCCTGGGCTGCCTCAACGTGCATCCCTCCCTGCTGCCCCGGTGGAGGGGGGCTGCCCCGGTGGCCTGGGCCCTGTGGGCCGGCGACCGGGTCAGCGGGGTGACCATCATGCAGATGGATGAGGGATGGGACACGGGCCCCATCCTCCTGCAGCGCAGCGAGCTCATCCGGCCCGAGGATACCGCCCAGTCCCTGGAGGAGCGCCTGTCCCGGCTGGGAGCCCGGTTGTTGGTGGAGACTCTGCACCGCCTTCGGGCACGAACCCTGCGTCCCGTGGCCCAGGATCCCGCCGGCGCCACCCTGGCGCCTCGCCTTCGCAAGGAGCACGGCCGGGTGGACTGGCAGCAGGACGCCCGGGCCATCGACCGGCAGGTGCGGGCGTTGTACCCCTGGCCGGGCGCCTACGGCCAGGTGCGGGACAGGACCGTGAAGCTCCTGCAGGTAGCCCCCGAGCCCGCCGGGCCCGGCCAGGCACAGGGCCTGTGGCCAGGGCGGAGCGAGGCCGCGGCACCCGGCAGCATCGTGCGGGTGGACGGGGCCAGGCGCTCCCTGGTGGTGGCCTGCGGCAGCGGTCTGGTGCATCTGCTTCAGGTTCAGCCGGAAGGAGGGCGGGTCATGTCGGGGCTGGACCTGGCCAACGGGCTGCGCCTGCGCCCGGGGGACCGCTTCGAGGTCGGTGGGCCGTGAGCAGCTCCGCATGGCCCTGGCCGTCCGGGCCTGCGCTCAGGAGCCTATCTCCCGGGGTTCGAGCCCGCCTGGCGGCGGCCCAGGCCCTGTGGCGGGTCCACCAGCACCAGGCGTACCTGAACCTGGCGCTGCGGGCGGTACGCAGCCGCTGGCAGCTGACCGCGGAGGAATCGGCCGCGGCCACGGCGCTGGCCGCCGGGGTGCTGCGCTGGCGGATGCGGCTGGACTGGGCCTTGCGCTGCCTCAGCCGTCGGCCCCTGCAGGAGCTGGATCCGCCGCTTCTGGAAATCTTGCGGCTGGGCGCCTTCGAGGTGGGGTTCGCCCCGTCCACTCCGGCCCCGGTGGCCGTGGACCTGGCGGTGCGGGCGGCAGCCACGCTGCATCCAGGGGCGGCGGCCTTCGCCAACGGGGTGCTGCGCTCCCTGGTGCGCCGGTGGGGGCGTGTCCTGCCCGAACCGGAGCAGGGACCTGCCGACCAGCGCCTGGCCGTCGCCTTCAGCCATCCCCGCTGGCTGGTGCGCCGCTGGCTGGAGCACCTGGGCGAGGGGCTCACGCGCCGCCTGCTGGAGGCCAACAACCAGAGCGTGCCCGTGACGGTGCGGGTCAACCTGTTGCGGACCACCCCCGGGGAGCTTCAGCAACGCTGGCGGTCGGAAGGGCTGGTGGCGCAGCCGGCTCCCCTGTGGCCGCAGCGCCTGCTTGTGGTGCAGCAGGCCGGGCGGGCCGTGGACCAGTGGCCGGGCTTTCGGGAGGGCCACTTCATGCCGCAAAGCGAGGCGGCCGCCATGCCCGGCCGGCTCCTGGACCCGCAGGCGGGCCAGCGGGTGGTGGACCTGGCGGCCGCTCCGGGGGGCAAGACGACCCAGCTGGCCGAGCAGGCCGAAGACGGCCTGCAGCTGGTAGCCGTGGACCGTCATCCCGGGCGGGCAAGGCTGGTGCAGGCCAACGCGCGGCGGCTGGGCCTTTCCTGCGTGCGGGTGGTGGCGGCAGACGCAGCGGCCGTCCCGCTGCCGCAGGGCTGGGCCGACGCGGTGCTGCTGGATGCCCCCTGCTCCGACCTGGGGACCCTGGCCCGCCGCCCCGAGGTGCGCTACCGCCGCACCCCGGAGGACCTGGCCCGGCTGGCGCAGCTGCAGAGGGCTCTTCTGGACAGCGCGGTCTGGCTGCTGCGGCCCGGGGGACGCCTGGTCTTTAGCGTCTGTTCGCTGGAGCCTGAGGAAACGGTGGAGCAGGTGGCCTGGCTGCTGGCGCGCTGGCCGGCCCTGGAGCTGGAGGCGGCCCCGCCGTGGTGGCCGCAGGTGGAGGCGTGGCCGTGGCAGGGGCACGGCCTTTGGATTTTGCCCCACCTCCATCGGACCGATGGGTTCTTTGTCGCCAGTTTTCGGCTTTCGGGACGGCCTGTGCCGGCAGGATTTCGGCCGGGCGGCCAGAATGGTGCCCGTGTTCCCGGACAGCGGGAGACTGATCGGCCGCATCCTGCTTGAACGACTGCCGTCGGCAGGGTAGGCCGTTTTTCATTGCCTGTGCGGCTCGGGCAAAGGGGGTCGGCCAGCTTTGATTCGCGTGCTCATCGCCGACAACAACATCGAGCTGTGCGAAACCCTAGAAGAGTACTTGAACAGCCTGCCCGACATGGAGGTGGTGGGCTGCGCCTACGACGGGGAGGAGACCCTGGCCCGCATCGAGCAGCTCAGCCCCGACGTGGTGCTGCTGGACATCACCATGCCCCACCTGGACGGGCTGGCCGTCATGGAGCGCCTGCGCAGCGCCGAGTGGGGCGCGGAGGGCCTCGGGACGGGGCAGCGCCCCGCGCGGCCTGCCATCATCGTGCTGACCGCCTTCGGGCGGGAGGATGTGATTCAACGTTTCACCGAGCTGGGGGCGCAGTACTTCATCGTCAAGCCCTTCGACCTGGAGCTTCTGGCCCAGCGCATCCGCCAGTTCGGCACCAACCAGGAGTCGGCGGCCCACGAGGAGGGCGACGTGGGGGCGGTGCGGCTGGCCCGCTCACCGGTGCACATGGAGGCGGCCGTCACCGCCATGCTGCACCACCTGGGAGTTCCAGCCCACTTCAAAGGGTACAACTACCTGCGGGACGCGGTGCTCATGGTGGTGCAGGAAAACCGCATGCTGGGAGGCTCTCTCACCAAGGAGCTCTATCCCCGGCTTGCCCAAAAGTACGGCACGACGCCGGGAGGCGTGGAGGCGGCCATCCGCAACGCCATCATGGCCGCCTGGGAGCACGGCAACCGGGAAGCCATCGCCCAGCTCACCGGGGGCAGCGGGCGGCGGGAGCGGTTTCCCACCAATTCGCTGCTCATCGCCAAGCTGGCAGACCGGGTGCGCTTCGGCCAGCTCAGCGGCCTGGGGGTGCCCCTGGCACCCAGCGCCTGAGGGGCTGCGCCGGGAGGTCTGCGCCGCGGCCGGCCCAAGACAACATGGGCACCACGGGGGTTCGCCCGAGGTCTTGCCGGTGGGATGGTCGGGGCGAGAGGATTTGAACCTCCGACCTTGCGGTCCCGAACCGCACGCTCTCACCAAACTGAGCTACGCCCCGCCGGACCCGAACGGGCGCCCGCCTGCCGGCCGCCGCCCTGGCCGACCCGACCGGTTTTCCGCAAGGCCGGCCCCAAGTGGTATAATCGGCCTTGGGCCCCAAGCCGCCGCAGCAGCCGCCGGCCCGGGCAGCGCCAGTATAGCGCCGCCGGGGCTTGCCTGTCAACGAGCCCGGGCGGTTGCCCGGCGGCGAAAAGGGCGGAAGACCGCGTGCAGCCGGCGGTGGACAGGGTACTGGAGGAGCTACCCCTGGGCCTTGTGCGCCCGGTGGCCGAGCTGGTGGCCATGGCCGAGGGGGCGGGTCAGCCTGCCTTTCGGGGGCGGCAGGTGCACCAGTGGGTGTTCCGGCGCGGGGTCAGCGACCCCCAGGGCATGACGAACCTGCCCGCTTCCTTCCGGGGGCAGCTGCAGGAGCCCGCGTGGGCGGAGCGGATGCGGGTCCTGGGGGTGTGGGTGAGCCGGGACGGCACCCACAAGGCCCTGCTGGGCTTTTCGGGGCCCGCCAGGCCTGCGGCGGTGGAGGCGGTCTGGATCCCCCAGGGGCGCCGGCGGACCCTGTGCGTCTCCACGCAGGTGGGCTGTCCCGTCGGGTGCCCGTTTTGCGCCACGGGGCAGATGGGGCTGGTGCGCCAGCTCACCGCGCGGGAGATCGCCGGGCAGGCCCTGTGGGCCCGCCAGCAATTTGGGTGCTGGCCCACCCATGTGGTGTTCATGGGCATGGGGGAGCCTCTGGCCAACTTCGGGGCCGTGCGGGCGGCCATCGAGTTGATGCGGGCACCGGACGGGTTTGGCATCGGGGTCCGCCGGCTGACCATCTCCACGGCCGGCCTGGTTCCGGGGATCCTGGCCCTGGCCCGGGAGGCCCGGCTGGAAGTGGGGCTGGCGGTTTCGCTGCACGCACCCGACGACGGGCTGCGGGACCGCTTGGTGCCCGTCAACCGGGCGTATCCCCTGGATGAGCTCTTGCAGGCCTGCCGGGAGTACCAGAAGGCCACCCGCCGGCGCATCACCTTCGAGTACGTGCTGCTGCGGGACGTGAACGACCGTCCCTTCCACGCCCGCGAACTGGCCCGACGCCTGCGCGGGCTTCTGTGCCACGTGAACCTGATCCCCTACAACCCCGTGCCGGGGCTTCCTTTTGACCGTCCGGCTCCGCGGCAGGTGGCCTGCTTTGCCCGCCGGCTGCAGCAGGCAGGCGTCCCGGTGACGGTGCGCTGGTCCCGGGGCGGGGACATCGAGGCGGCCTGCGGGCAGCTGCGGGCGGCTCAGCCTCTGCAGCCGGCGGCTTCCCAGGCGTAGCGAAGGGGGAGAGCCGGGTGGACGTGGGTCTGGCCAGCGGGCGAGGGGCGGCCCGGGAGCGCAACGAGGACGCCTGCGCGGCAGACCAGGGCTTTCTTGCCGTCGCGGACGGCATGGGAGGCCACCGGGCGGGCGAGGTGGCCGCCGCGCTGGCCCTGGCCTGTGTCCGCCAGCCCCTTCCGGCCCGGCGGGCTGCCCGGGAGGCGGTGCGGGAGCTTTTCGACCAGGCCCACCGCACCATCCAGGAGCAGGCCCTGCTGCACGCGGACCGACGGGGCATGGGCACCACCCTCACCGCGCTGTGGGTGGTGGACGGGCGCGCCGTGGTGGGCCACGTGGGCGACAGCCGGGCCTATCTGGTGCGGCAGGGGGTGGCCCACCAGCTCACCCAGGATCACTCGGTGGCAGCCGAACTGGTGCGCAACGGTACCCTTACGCAGGAGGAGGCATGGCACCACCCCCATCGCCACGTGCTCACCCGCTCCCTGGGAGGCCCGGAGCCGGTGACGGTGGATGTGGTGGAGGTGGCCCTGCAGCCGGGAGACCGCCTGGTGCTGTGCACCGACGGCGTCAGCGCCGTGGTGCGGGATGGGGAGCTGGCGCAGGTGGTGCAGTCGTGCACCAGCGCGCAGCAGGCGGCGTGCAGCCTGGTGGAGCTGGCCCGGGCCCGGGGAAGCCGGGACGACATGACGGTGGCCGTGGCATTCATCGACGCCGGCGACGTGGGCGGGCAGGTGGCTGGGGGGTTCGGTCAGGTGGACGAGGGAGGCAGCGGGCAGTGACGGTGAGCGACACCGTGCTGGCCGGTCGCTACCGCCTGGTGGCCCGGGTGGGCGAGGGCGGCATGGCGGTGGTTTACCGGGCCGTGGACGAGCTTTTGGGCCGCCCGGTGGCGGTGAAGGTTCTCCGGGAAGCCTTCCGGGGCGACGCGGAGTTTGTGGAGCGCTTCCGCCGGGAGGCCCAGGCGGCCGCCAGCCTGTCCCACCCCAACGTGGTGCAGGTGTTTGACGTGGGACGGGACCAGGACCGTCCCTTCATGGTCATGGAGCTGGTGGACGGGCGCAGCCTCAAGGAGATCCTGCGGGAGCGGGGCCGGCTGGAGATCCCCGCCGCCGTGGCCATCGCGGTGGGGGTGGCCCGGGCGCTGGCCCACGCGCACCGCCACGGTCTCATCCACCGGGACATCAAGCCCCACAACATCCTGCTCACCACCGAGGGCATGGTGAAGGTGGCCGACTTCGGCATCGCCCGGGCCGCCAGCGCCACCTCCTTGACCCAGGCGGGAACCGTGCTGGGTTCGGTGCACTACTTCTCCCCGGAGCAGGCCCGGGGCCAGGCCATCGGCACGGCCAGCGACCTGTACTCCCTGGGCGTGGTGCTGTTTGAGATGCTGGCGGGGCGGCTGCCCTTCGTGGCGGACTCCCCCATCGCGGTGGCCCTGCAGCACCTCAACGAGGCTCCGCCCCGGCTGCGGGCCCTGCGCCCGGAGGTGTCGGCGGAACTGGAAAGCCTGGTGATGCACCTGCTGGCCAAGGATCCCTCCCGCCGGCCCCCCTCTGCCGACGCTGTCGCAGAGCAGCTGCGCCGCCTGGAACCCCAGGCCGAGGAATTCCCCCTGGTGCGTCTGGTGCAGCCCCGGGCCTCGGCTGCCCCGTGGATGGGGGACGGCGCAGCGAGCACGCCGGCCGACCCGGACGACGCAGCCACCCGGATAAGCGTCGTGGTGGGAACAACGGCCAGCCGCGCCCTGGGGCCCGGGCCGGCGGGTTCCGCCGGGCGGGAGGCGGGCCCGGCCGGCTCGCCGGCCACTTCTCCGCTGCCTGCAGGCCCGGGCCGGCGCCGGCGCGTTCCGTGGCGCTGGGTGGTGGCCATGGGCTTTTTCGCCGGCCTGGTGGCGGCCGCGGGGGCCCTTTCCGACTGGCTGTTCCCTCGGGAAGTGAACGTGCCCGACGTGGTGGGCCGCACCGAGGCCGAGGCCCGCAGCATCCTGGAACGCAGTGGCCTGGCCTACGCGGTGGACCGGCGTGTCTACTCCGCCACCGTACCCGCAGGGGTGGTGGTGAGCCAGGACCCCGAGCCGGGACGGCAGGTTCGGGAGGGGCGCAAGGTATGGGCCACCGTCAGCCTGGGGCCGGAGGTGGGGGAGGTGCCCGACGTGGTGGGCCAGCCCCTGCGGGAGGCCCGGGTGCAGCTGGCCCAGCAGGGCTTCGTGGTGGGCGAGGTGCAGGAAGGCCTGGCCCCCGGCATGCCCGCCGGGGTGGTGGTGGCCCAGGATCCGCCGCCGGGCAGCCGGGTGGAGAAGGGCCGCCCGGTACGCCTGACGGTAAGCCGCGGCCCTGAGGCCGCCACGGTGGTGCTGCCGGACCTGCGGGGGATGAGCGTCCAGGAGGCCACCTCCCAGCTGGAGCAGCTGGGCCTGCAGCTGGGGCTCACCTCAGCCCGGTATAGCTCCCACCCGCCCGGCGTGATCATCGACCAGCAGCCGCCGGCAGGCTCCGAACTGCGGCCGGGTGACCGGGTGGACCTGGTCTACAGCCAGGGGCCGCAGGTGCAGGGCAGCCTCTCCCTGCCGCAGCCGTCATCCGGGCCGCAGGGGCAGGGGGCGTCGCCGGGCAGTTCCGAGGTGACGGCGCCGGGGGCGGCCAGCGGGCCGGCTGTGCCCGACCGGATGGCGGCGGGTTCCGCTACCGGCAGCGGGCAGGCCGCGGGCGCGCCGGGCACCAGCGAAGCTTCGCCGGCACCGTCTTCCCCGGGGCCGTGGCGCAGCGCCGAACTGACGGTGCAGGTGCCCCAGGGGCCGGACCGGGAAGTGGTCATCCTGGTCATCGACGACTACGGGCCCTCCGAGGTGCTGCGGCGCACCGTGCCGGGTGGGACCGTGCTGGTACAGCCCCTGCGCGGCAGGGGCCAGTCGCCCCGCTTCCAGGTGTACATCGACGGCCGCATGGTCCAGGAGGGGACCTTCGCCGGGGGAGGGGCGGGCTGAAGGGATGGAGCTTCCCGACGGCGCGCTGCCCGAGGTGAGCCTGCCGCTGCCTGGCCAGGCAGCCGAGCTTGCCCCGCAGGCTCCGGCCGAGGGCCTGGTGGCCGGCGTGGTGGTAAGCCGCAGCGCCGGCTTTTACTGGGTCCAGCTGTCCGGCGGCCAGCTGCGGCTGTGCCAGCTGCGCGGCCGCCTGCGCGCGGGCGACTCCGTGCTGGTGGGCGACCGGGTCTGGGTGCGCCCCACGGCCGACGGGCGGGGGGTCATCGAGCAGGTGGGTCGGCGTACCTCCCAGCTGCGCCGCCCTCCGGTGGCCAACGTGAGCCTGGCCGTGGC
>DATCLL010000063.1:0-1712 GCA_036563935.1 Limnochordales bacterium
GGGACCGTGCTGGTACAGCCCCTGCGCGGCAGGGGCCAGTCGCCCCGCTTCCAGGTGTACATCGACGGCCGCATGGTTCAGGAGGGGACCTTCGCCGGGGGAGGGGCGGGCTGAAGGGATGGAGCTTCCCGACGGCGCGCCGCCCGAGGTAAGCCTGCCGCTGCCTGAGCGGGGAGCCGAGCTTGCCCCGCAGGCTGCGGCCGAGGGCCTGGTGGCGGGCGTGGTGGTAAGCCGCAGCGCCGGCTTTTACTGGGTCCAGCTGGCCGGCGGCCAGCTGCGGCTGTGCCAGCTGCGCGGCCGCCTGCGCGCAGGCGACTCCGTGCTGGTGGGCGACCGGGTGTGGGTGCGCCCCACGCCCGACGGGCGGGGGGTCATCGAGCAGGTGGGTCGGCGTACCTCCCAGCTGCGCCGCCCCCCGGTGGCCAACGTGAGCCTGGCCGTGGCCGTGATGGCCCTGGCCCAGCCGGAACCGGATCTGGAGCTTTTGGACCGGCTGCTGGCCGCCGCGCAGGCGGCAGGGCTGCAGGCCGTGGTCTGCTGGAACAAGGCAGACCTGGTGCCCGCCGAGCAGGCCCGCCGGCTGGTGGAGCTGTACCGGCAGGCCGGATACGAGGCGCTGGCCACCAGCGCCCTTACCGGCTTTGGCGTGCCGGAGCTGCGCCAGCGGCTGGCCGGCCACATCAGCACCCTGTGCGGCCCGTCCGGGGTGGGCAAGTCGGCCCTCGTCAACGCGCTGTGCCCCGACGCCGGCCAGGCCACCGGCGAGGTGAGCCCCCGCCTGGGCCGGGGGCGCCACACCACCCGCACGGTCCGCCTGCTGCCGCTGGCGGGCGGGGGATGGGTGGCCGACACCCCGGGGTTTTCCCGGTTGGAACTGGCAGAGCTGGCCCCCCGGGATCTGTCCCGGCTCATGCCCGACATCGCCCGGCAGGCCCGGGAATGCCGCTTCGGCGCGGACTGCCTGCACGTGGCGGAACCCCACTGCGCGGTGCGGGAGGCCGTCTCCCGGGGAAGCCTGGCGGAAAGCCGCTACCGAAGCTACCGCAAGCTTCTTCGAGAACTTCAGGAACTGGAGGCAAGCCGCTACGGATGAACCCGTCGCCGCCATCTGCCCCGAACCCCCGGCACCGGCCCCGGCCCGTGCTGGTGGCGCCCTCGCTGCTCTCCGCGGACTTCGCGCGCCTGGCCGATGAGGTGGCCCGGGTGCCCAACGCCGACTGGCTGCACGTGGACGTCATGGACGGCCACTTCGTGCCCAACCTGACCCTGGGCCCGCCCGTGGTGGCCGCGCTGCGGCGGGTGACCTCGCTGCCGCTGGACGTGCACCTGATGGTGGAACGCCCGGAGCACCTGGTGGAGGCGTTCGCCGCTGCAGGGGCCGACCACCTGACCGTGCACGTGGAGGCCGCCGTGCATCTGGACCGGCTGCTGCGGCAGATCCGTTCCCTGGGACTGCGCTCCGGGGTGGCCCTGAACCCCGCAACCCCGCCCCAGGCGCTGGAGTATGCCCTGGAGGCAGCCGACCAGGTGGTGGTGATGACCGTCAACCCGGGGTTCGGCGGCCAGGAGTTCCTGGCAGGCATGCTGCGCAAGGTAGCCCAGGTGCGGGCCATGGTGGACCGCCAGGGGCTGGCGGTGGAGGTGGTGGTGGACGGGGGCGTGGACGCCCGGTGGGCGGGGCAACTGGTGGAGGCGGGGGCCACGGTGCTGGT
>DATCLL010000064.1:0-2551 GCA_036563935.1 Limnochordales bacterium
ACCGGGCGTCCGCCGGGGTCGTGCAGCAGCACCCCGTCCCCTGCCGGGGTCACAGCCACCCTTGCCAGAAGCGACGCTGCCGCCGCCAGCCGGTCGGCCTCCTGCGCCACCCGGTAGGGTACGCCCAGCGCCCGGAGGGCATGGGGGAGCTTCAGAGCGCCTTCGCCCTGCAGGCCAGGGCGCAGGAGCTGTACCTGGCGGCGCTACAGCGCTGGTGCGGCAGGCTCCTCGAGGCGTGGGATGCGGGCGGGCCGGCGGGCGAGGGCGCGGCGCCGGCGCAGGCGTCCCGGCGGGCGGCCGAGGAGGGGAGGCCGCGGGACGGGGAGCCGGTAGTGGCCGTGGAACCGGCCGGCGCAGGACCGGCGGCCCGGGTGCTGGTGCAGGCCCTTCGGGCGCTGGGCGTACCCTACCGGGTGGCGCAGGAGACCGACCGGCTGGCGGCGGCAGCGTCGCTTCTGGCAAGGGTGGCTGTGACCCCGGCAGGGGACGGGGTGCTGCTGCACGACCCCGGCGGACGCCCGGTGCGCCGGCCGCTGGTGGAGGACCTGGCCTGCCTTCTCGGGGCATGGAGCTACACCGGGCAGGACCCGGTTCCGCTTCCCGGGTGGGCGGGCCGCAGCGTAGAGGAACGGCTGGTGGCCGGTGGCCGGGCGGTGCGCCGGGTGCCCTCCCTGCCCGGCACGGTGAGCCGCCACCTGGCAGGGAGCCTGCCGGTGCATCCCCTGTGGGACGGCATCGCGCTGGCGTGCGGGCTTGCCGTCCTGGCCGGACGGGCCGGCAGCCTGCGGGAGGTGGTGCGTCAGGCGGCCGGGGCGGCGCAGCTGCACCTGGAGCTGCCGCTCCGTCCATCCCGCACGGCCGGCCTGATGGACAGCCTGGCGGCCACGGCCGCGGACGGAGGGCTGGCGGCGGCCGCGGGAGCGGACGGCATCCGGCTGGCCCACCCGCAGGGATGGGCGGCGGTGCGCCCGCACCCGCAGCGGCCGCTGGTCCAGCTGCGGGTGGAGGCGGCAAGCCTGGAGGACGCCCGGGAACTGGCGGACCGCTACGCCAGGCTGCTGAAGGGCTGGCAGGAGCGGGGCGGGGCGTACGGGGAGGTGGACGGGGCGCCGCCGGACGGTTCCCGACGGGAGCGTTGCCCGTGAACGCCTGACCACCCATGCCCCTGCCCCCTGGGGGCGGAAGGTGCGACCCAGGTCCTGGGTCCGGCGGGCGAAATCGCTACCGGGAAGGACGGCGGGGCTCCCGGGACGAATAGGGTGGCCCGTGCGTACCCGGACCTTGGGCTTGCAGGCTTTTTGGCGCCGGCGGCCCGGCGGGCCTCCCGCGCTGCGGGCGGGGCTGGCGGGGGCGGCGGCCCGCGCCCTTCTGGCCGCGCTGCTGGGGCTGGCCCACGCGGCAGGCCCCGCCCTGCCCGCCGTGGGCTCCTGGCTCGCTGGCCTGCAGGAGCTGGTGGTGGCGGCGGTGCCCACCGCGCAGGCCCGGGGCTGGCAGCGCCTGAGCACCGCCACGGGCCCGGCCCCATATCTCCTGCAGCTGGTGGCCGCCGACCTGGAGGGCGACGGGACCGACGAGCTGGTGGCCGTGGGCCGCAACTACGAGCTGCGGGAAGACCGGCTGTACGTGCTGGGGTGCCAGCCGGGCGTGGAGGGCTGCCAGCTGGCCCTGCGCTGGCGGGGGCCCGCCTGGGGCGGGCCTCTGGAGAGCGTGGCCCTGACTGCCGGACGCTTCACGGGGCAGCAGCGGTGGGAGCTGTTCACGGCCGCCGGCAGCGTGGTTCGGCTGTGGGCATGGGTGGCGGGGGAACTGCGCCGGCTGTGGGAAGGGCGCACCATAGCCCCGGTGGATCAGGCCGTGGCCGTGGAACTGCCGGGCCACCAGGCCGCGGTGGCCATGACCCTCCTGTACACCCGGCCGCTGTGGCACGTGCGGCTGGGGGTGTTCCGGTGGGACGGCCAGGCCCTGCACCTCCTGGCGCCGCCCGTGCAGGCAGGGCCCGTGCGCTCCATGACCGCTCTCGACCTGCTGGGGGACGGCCTGAGCGAGCTGGTGCTGGAGGTGGGACGGGGGGCGAACCCCGGCCTGCTGCAGCTGTGGCGGTGGGACGGCACCACCTACGCCCCCGCCGGCTCCCTGCAGGTGGAGCACGCGGCCATCTTCGCCCTGGGGCGGGGCAGCGTGGGCGGCCCCGGAAGCCGCGGCGAGCAGCTGCTGGTGGCTGACAGCCGCGGGCGGGTGGCCTTGTACGCCTGGGAAGGGGGCCGCCTGGCCCCCGTGGGCCCGGCCAGCAGCCTGGGGCGGTGGAACCTGGTCAGCGCCGTCACGGGCGACCTGGACGGCGACGGCACCCTGGAGGCGGTGGTGGCCGAGTACCCCAACCGGCTGCACGTCCTGCGCTGGCAGCCCTGAGCCGGCCCGGTGCGCCGGCCCCTGCGCGGTGTGGCTGCATGGTATGATGGAGGGGTGCTCGGAGAGGGGGGCGCCGGGTGACCCAGGCCGAGGCGGCCCCGGCCTTCATCATCATCACGGGGCTGTCCGGCGCCGGCAAGAC
>DATCLL010000065.1:0-4315 GCA_036563935.1 Limnochordales bacterium
CCCAGCGCGGTGGCCGAGGCGCCCAGCGTCACGAAGAAGACGGAGAAGCCCGCCACAAACCACAGCGCCCGCCCCAGCAGGGAAGCGGGCCGGCTGTGCGCGGCCTCAGGGGCGGCGGAGGCGGAAAGATACCCCAGGTACGCCGGCACCAGCGCCAGGACGCAGGGCGAAAGTAGCGACACCACACCGGCGGCAAAGGCCACCGCCGCCGAAGCGGGGTTGAGGGTGAGCCCCGAAAGCGGCGCGTCGGCGCTCACGGACGGGGTCCTCCCGGGGTCCCCGCCGCGGCCGCAGCCGGGGCTGCAGCCTGGGCGAACGGCGGTGCTGCGAACGGAGCTGTAGTTCGGGCTTTCGGTGGCGCTGCTGCCTCCGTTACCCGCCGG
This sequence comes from Limnochordales bacterium, assembly GCA_036563935.1. Classification (GTDB taxonomy): domain Bacteria; phylum Bacillota; class Limnochordia; order Limnochordales; family Geochordaceae; genus DATCLL01. The sequence goes on from DATCLL010000065.1 coordinate 384, forward strand.
TAGTACTCCAACTGCTCGGCCGTGAGGGGCCCCAGGTGCCGGGCCCGCACCACCCCGGCGGCGTCGATGAAGTAGGTGGTGGGCAGGCCGACCACCAGGTAGGCCTCGGCAACCCGGCTGGAGCTATCCAGAAGGAAGGTCCAGCCAAATCCTGCCCGGCGCACGAAGGCCTCCACCCGTTCCCGGGGCTCGCCAACGTCGACCCCCACCACTTCCCACCGACCCTGGAAGCGCCGGTGGAAGCCGGCCAGCTCGGGAAGTTCCTTCAGGCACGGGGGGCACCAGGTGGCCCAGAAGTTGAGCAGCACAGGCCTGCCCCGCAGGCTGGAAAGCCGCACCGTGCGGCCCGACAGGTCCTCCAGGGCGAAGTCCGGGGCAGGGTTTCCCACCACCGGCAGAGCAGGTTGCGGGTGGGAACCCGAGGTCGGGGCTGGTACAATGCCACCAGGGGTGCCGAAAGCCGCCGGTCCCGCTTCGGGCCCGGCGGGGGCGGCCGGCAGGCGCCGGTGGCCCTGCCATATCCAGGCGACGCCGCCAGCCACGGCAGCCAGAAGGACCAGGGCCCCGGCCAGGAGGGCTGCGCGCGGCCGGCCTGGCACCGGCGCTGCGGGCGGCCTGGCGGGCGGTGCCGCAGTTCCGGCAGGCCCGGTCGGAGTTCCGGCCGCCCCTGCGGGTACGCTTCCGGCCGTCTGCGAGGGGGAAGTGCCGTTCTGCGGCGCCACGCGGGCAACACCCTCCATCGGCCCGCCACACCCCCGGCTGCGGCGAGTCGGCGAGTTTCGGGTGGTGGCGGCTCCGCTTCATTGTAGTGGGCGGCGGGGGACAGGCGCAAAGGGCGCCGGCCCGCGACGCGGTGGGGGTCAGAGGGCAATGAGGAGGCTAGCGTCTTGATTTACGTGGGCACGTCGGGGTACGCGTACGACGACTGGAAGGGGCCTTTTTACCCGGCAGACCTGCGGCCTGCCGACTACCTGCCCTTCTACGCCCGCTACTTCCCGTTCGCGGAGCTCAACTCCACCTACTACCGGCCCCCGTCGCCGTTCATGATGCGCCAGCTGGCCCGCAAGGCCCCGCAACACTTCCGCATGGCCGTCAAGGCGTTCTCGGGCATCACCCACGACCGAAGCCGCCTGGAGGATGCCGTGAGCTTCCGGCGGGCCCTGGCTCCCCTGGAGGAGGCCGGCAAGCTGGCCTGCGTGCTGTTGCAGTTCCCGTACAGCTTCCGGCCCGATCCCGCCCACCGGGAGTACCTGCGGCGGGTGGTGGAGGTGTTCCAGGGGCTGCCGGTGGCGGTGGAGTTCCGCCATGCCGCCTGGGTGGCGGACGAGGCCACCTTCCAGCTCCTGCAGGAGCTGGGGGCGGGGTTCGTGTGCGTGGACGAACCCCGCCTGGCAGGGCTGGTTCCCCCGGTGGTACGGGCTACGGGCCCGGTGGGCTACGTGCGCTTCCACGGCCGCAACGCCGCCAAGTGGTGGCGCCATGAACAACCCTACGAACGCTACGACTACCTTTACTCCGAGTCGGAGCTGCGGGAGTGGGTGCCCCGCATCCGGGAGCTGGCCGAACAGACCCGGGATACCTTCGTGGCCATGAACAACCACTACCAGGCCAAGGCGGTCATCAACGCCCGCATGCTGCAGCAGCTGCTAGGCCTGCAGGAGGCTGCCGGGTTCCGGCCGGACCCCGGGACCGGGCCCGATACGCCTGCGACCGCAGGGAGAGTGCACCCGTGAAGGCAGTCCTCTCCTCCCTGGAAGGACTTCCCTGGGTGCCTTCCCTGGCCGGCTGGCTGCGGGAGACGGTGATTACGGCCCTTCTGGCGTTGCTGGCCCTGGCCGGAGGGCGGGCCGTGCACGCCCTGTGGCGGAGGCTGGTGCGGACGCTGGCCCGGCGCACCCCTGCGCCCCTGGGGGTCGAGCTTCTGGCCGGAACCGAGCGGGCCGCAGGCCGGGTGGTCACCTACCTGGTGCTGTATGCGGCCGCCCGGCGCCTGGCCGAACTGCCCGAACTGGCCGGCACCCTGCACGCCCGGATTCTGGACGGCCTCTTTTACGCCCTGGTGGTGCTGGCGGTCACCCGCGCCCTGGTGGCAGCCGTGCACAGCCTCGCGCGCTGGTACTTGCAGGAGGTGGCCCGCCGGGTGGACTCCTCCTTGGACGAGCACCTGGTGCACGTGCTCAGCTGGGCGGGGGCGGCGCTGGCCTACTTTGTGGCGGCCACCGTGGTGCTGGAGCGCTTCGGGGTCAGCGTCACGGCGCTGGTCACTACCGCCGGGGTGGCGTCGCTGGCCGTGGCCCTGGCCGCCCAGGAGACGCTGGCCAATCTGTTTGCGGGGTTCACGTTGCTGCTGGACCGCTCGTACCGGGTGGGCGACCGCATCCAGCTGCCCGACGGCACCATCGGGGACGTCCAGGACATCGGCCTGCGCAGCACCAAGATCCTGTCCTTCGACAACGAGCTCATCGTGGTGCCCAACAAGGAGATGGCCTCCGCCCGCATCATCAACCAGAGCTCGCCGAACCCCACCCTGAAGGTGCGCCTGCGGGTGGGGGTCGCCTACGGAACGGACGTGGAACGCGCCAAGCGGGTCATCCTGGAGGTGTGCCGCTCCCAGCCGCGGGTGCTGCCCGAACCGCCTCCTGCCGTCTACCTGGTGGAGTTCGGCGAGTGGGCCTTGAACCTGATGGTGGTCTGCGCCATCGCGGACTACCGGGACCGCTTCGTGGTGCTGGACGCCCTGCACAGCGCCATCAAGGCCCGCTTCGAGGAGGAGGGCATCGTCATCCCCTTTCCCCAGCGGGACCTGCACATCCGGACCCTGCCCGCCGATGGGCGGCTGCCGGAACGGGAGGTGCCCGCGCCGGGGCCTGCGCCCACCCCCGCCCCGGGCTCCAACCCCGCCGGCTCGCAGGAAGGCGGGCGGCGAAGGTGAACTTGCGGGGCATCCCCCGTGGGGCATATCCATTCCGGTAGCCGGAGGTTGGGTGCGTGGAGGCATTAGCGGCTCTGGAAGGCATCCGCTACGACCCGGGTCGGCTGGAGCGGCTGTCCTCGGTGCTGGCACCGCCCTACGACGTGGTCAGCCTGCCCGCCGCCCGCCAGTACCTGGCCCGCAGCCCGTACAACGTGCTGCGGCTGGACCTGGGCCTGCGGGAAGAAGATGGCTCGGTGACGCCGGGGGACTGGCAGCACGCAGGCAGCCTGTTTCGCCACTGGATGGAGCAGGGCGTGCTCAAGGCCGACCCGGGCCCCTGCGCGTACGTCATGCGCCACCACTACCGGGCTCCGGACGGCACCGAGGGCACCCTGGTGGCGGCCTTCGCCGGGCTACGGGTGGGTCAGGGCCCGGGCCGGGCGGCGCTGCCCCACGAGCGCACCCTGCAGGAGGTGTGGTCCGAGCGGCTGCGCCAGCTGCAGGTCTGCCGGGCCCACTTCAGCCCCATTCTGGCCTTGCTCACGGATCCCGCCGGAGCGGTGCGGGAGGCCCTGGAGCAGGCGTGCCAGCGCCCGCCCGATGCCACGGGCGAGGCTCCGTCGGGCGGCCGGCTGGAGCTGTGGGCCTACCCCGTGGACGAGGCGCCCGGCCGGCGGGTCATGGACGCGATGGCGGCCAGCCTGGCGGACCACCCGGCCATCATTGCCGACGGCCACCACCGCTTCGAGGCGGCCAGCCGTCTGGCCGAGCTGGAGGGCGGGCGGGGCGCCGTCCAGTACATCCTGGCAGGACTCACCTCTCTGGAGCACGGAGGGCTGGCGGTGTTGCCCATCCACCGGGTGGTGGGGCCCGCCACCCCGACGGTGCGGGAGCGCCTGCGACTGAGGCTGTACGAGTACTTGATGCCGGTGTCCCAGGCCGAGCTGCCCCAGGGGCTTCAGGAGCAGCTGGGACGGGCCGGCGAAGACCCCCGCAGGGCGGCGGAGCTGGTGCGGGG
>DATCLL010000066.1:0-1706 GCA_036563935.1 Limnochordales bacterium
GGCTGGGTCGGGCGGGCCGTGGGGCTCGTGGCCGCGGCCATGTCCGTGTACCACCTGTGGGCGGCCCTGGCCTACCTGCCGGCACATCCCATGAGGGCCATCCACCTGGGCTTCGGGTTGGCCCTCATCTTCCTGTTGTACCCCGCACGGCCGGGGCAGGCACGGGACCGGATTCCCTGGTACGACGTGGCGCTGGCGGCGCTGGGCGTGGCGGGCACGGGCTACATCGTGGTCAACTACCGGGAGGTGGCCTACCGCATCGTCCGGCCGGAGCTGCCGGACCTGGTGTGGGCCGCGGTGGTCATCGTGCTGGTGTTGGAGGCCTCCCGCCGGACCAGCGGCTGGGCCCTGCCCGTGGTGGGCATCGCCAGCCTGGCCTACGGCCTGTTCGGCCACCTGCTTCCCGGGCTGTGGCAGCACCGGGGCTATCCCCTGGAGCGGGTGCTGGGCCAGCTGTACCTCTCCCTGGAGGGCATCTTCGGGGTGCCCCTGGGGGTGTCCGCCACCTTCATTGTACTGTTTACCCTGTACGGCGCCGTGCTGGACGCCTCGGGGGCCGGGCAGTTCTTCGTGGAGCTGTCCAGGGCCACGGCCGGCGGGCACAGGGCCAGCGTGGGCCGCAGCGTGGTGCTGGCCTCGTTCCTGCTGGGCGGTCCATCGGGCAGCGGGGTGGCCACGGCGGTGACGGTGGGGGCGGTCGCCTGGCCCCTGTTGCGCCGGGCCGGATACCGGCCGGAGACGGCAGGGGCGGTTCTAGCGGCGGGGGGCATCGGCGCGGTCATCTCGCCGCCCATTCTGGGGGCGGCTTCCTTCATCATCGCGGAGATTCTGAGGGTGAGCTACCTGGAGGTCATCCAGTACGCGCTGATTCCCACCCTCCTCTACTACCTGAGCATCCTTCTCATGATCGAGATGGATGCGGTGCGCAGCGGCGTTCGGGCGGTGGACGTGCAGGCCCAGCCCTTAGGCCAGCTGCTGCGGCGGCGGGGATACCACCTGTCGTCGCTGGTGGTCATCGTCATCTTCCTCATGATGGGGTTCACGGCCACGTACGCCGTGCTGTGGTCCATGGCCGTGGCGTTCGCACTGAGCTTTCTCTCCCGGGAGGACCGCCTGACGCCCGTCAAGGTATACCAGGCCCTGCAGAGCGGGGCCCGTTCCGTGCTCAACGTGGTGGCCACCACGGCGGTGGCGGGCATTCTGGTGGGCGTGGTCAACCTGACCGGGCTGGGGCTCAAGTTCGCCTCCATCATTGTGGCACTGGCCGGCGGCAACCTGCTGGCAACCCTGGTGCTGGCAGCGGTGATCCTGCTCATCCTCGGGCTTGCGCTGCCCATCACCGCATCCTACATCGTGGCGGCCGTGACGGTAGCCCCCGCGCTGGTCAAGGTGGGGGTTCCCGAGGCGGCGGCCCACATGTTTATTTTCTATTACTCTGTGCTGTCGGAGGTCTCGCCGCCCACAGCCCTTTCGTGCTTTGCCGTCTCCGCCATCACCGGCGGCAACCCGTTCCGCACCATGTGGATCACGTGGCGGTACTCCCTGCCGGCCTTCATCGTGCCCTTCATGTTCGCGCTGCACCCCGGCGGGATGGCTTTGCTGCTCAAAGGCCAAACCTGGCAGGTGGCGCTGGCCACCTTGACCGCTGCGGCCGGCGTGGCGGCGCTGGCTGCGGGCGCCGGGGGCTGGGTGCGCAGGGAGACCAC
>DATCLL010000067.1:0-4570 GCA_036563935.1 Limnochordales bacterium
GGACGAACCGTCCCTGGGCCTGGCGCCCCTGGTGGTGGAGGAGCTTTTCGAGCGCATCGTGGAAGCTCCCCGCCAGGGCGTCACGGTGCTTTTGGTGGAGCAGAACGTGCAGCTGGCGCTGGAGATCGCCAGCCGGGGCTATGTCATGGAGACCGGCCGGATCGTGCTGGAGGGCCCTGCCCGGCAGCTGCTTCACGACGACCATGTGCGCCGCTCCTACCTGGGGGTGGCGTGAGCACGGCTGTGGCAGGCGGCGGCGCCGGAGCCGGTGCCGGGGCAGGGTAGAGTGCGGTGGCGGCGGATTGTCGACGGTAGACGGTTGACAGCACGGCCCGGCGGCCCGCCGGCCCGCGGCGGGCGGGTGCGGGCGCGGTGCGGGGCAGGGCCGGGCGAGGAGGGGATGGGGGTTCGCGGTGTCAGCGGACGGGCGGCTTCCCCTGCGGGGCGTGCGGGTGCTGGATCTTTCCCGCATTCTCAGCGGGCCGTACTGCACCATGCTGCTGGGAGACCTGGGGGCGGACGTCATCAAGGTGGAACGGCCCCAGGGCGGCGACGACACCCGGCAGTGGGGCCCGCCCTTTGTGGGGGGCGAAAGCGCCTATTTCCTCAGCGTGAACCGCAACAAGCGCAGCATCGCCGTCGACCTCAGCCACCCGGCAGGCCGACAGGTGGTGCACCGGCTGGCCGCCGTGTCCGACGTGGTGGTGGAGAACTTCCGCCCCGGGGTGGCCGACCGGTTGGGGGTGGGGTACGGGGCCTTGCAGGCGGTGAACCCCCGGCTGGTCTACTGCTCCATCTCGGGCTTCGGCCAGACGGGACCCTACCGGGACCGGCCGGGCTACGACGCCGTGGCCCAGGCCATGAGCGGCATGATGGCCATCACCGGCCCGCCCGAGGGCCCGCCCACCAAGCACGGCATGTCCATCGCCGACCTGACGGCGGCCATGTGGGCTGCGGTGGGCATTCTCACCGCGCTGTTCGAGCGGGAGCGCAGCGGGCGCGGGCAGTATGTGGACGTCTCCTTGCTGGACGGGCAGGTTTCGTGGCTCACGTACGTGGCTGCCAACTACTTTGCTACGGGCAGGGAGCCGCGGAGGATGGGTTCGGCCCACCCGTCCATCGCGCCCTACGAGCCGCTGCCCACCCGGGACGGTCACATCATGGTGGCCGTAGGCAATGACGAGCTGTGGAGGGCGTTCTGCCGGGCTGCCGGCGTGGAGCGGCTGGCCGGGGACCCCCGGTTTTCCACCAACCGGGACCGGGTGGTGAACCGGGAGCAGCTTTTGGCAGAACTCCACCCCGTCTTCTCCCAGCGCACCACCGCCCAGTGGATGGAGGTCCTGGGTGAGGCCGGGGTGCCCTGCGGGCCGATCCTCTCCGTGGGGCAGGTGCTGTCCGATCCGCACGTGCTGGCCAGGGAGATGGTGGTAGAGGTGACCCACCCCGCCGCGGGGACGGTGCGGATGACGGGAATCCCCGTGAAGCTGTCGGACACACCCGGGCAGGTGCGCCGCCCACCGCCCCTGCTGGGCCAGCACACGGTGGAGGTCTTGCGGGAGCTGAACTACACCCCGGAAGAGATCCGGGAGCTTTTGGCGTCCGGCTGCGTGGTGCAGCATCCATCGGGGCCGGAGCCGGCCGGCTAGAAAGCGGGGGAACGGCGGGTGGCAGGAGCGGACGGGGAGCCTGGCCTGGCCGGGCAGGATGGAACGGTGACGCTGCAGCGGCAAGGCCCGGTCGCGGTGGTTACGCTGAACCGGCCCGCCGTGCGCAACGCCATGGACACCGCCATGTGGGAGGAGCTGGTGGCCCGCCTGCAGGAGGCGGAGAGGGATGGCCAGGCCCGCGCGGTGCTGCTGCGGGGGGCCGGCGGGATGTTCAGCGCCGGGTTCGATTTGCAGGAGCTCTCCCGCATGGACGTGGAGGCCATGGAGCGCTCCTTTGCCCGCATGGAGCAGGCCTTCGACCAGGTGGAGCGCTGCCGGCTTCCGGTGGTGGGGCTGCTGCGGGGCTTCGCGCTAGGGGGCGCCTGCGTGCTCCTGTTGTGCTGCGACCTGCGGGTGGCCTCCCGCACGGCCCGGCTGGGCATCCCGGTGGCCCGCCTGGGATTGGCGCCAGGGCCTGCGTTCGCCCGCCGGCTGGTGCGGCTGGCCGGCCCTTCCCGGGCCATGGACCTGCTCATGACGGCCCGCCTGGTGCGTGCTCCCGAGGCCATGCGCTGGGGCCTGGTGAACTACCTGGCCGCCGACGACCAGGCGGAGGAGACGGCGTACCGCCTGGCCCTGCGGGTGGCCACGCTGAGTCGGGTGGCCGTGGAACATGCCAGGCGGTGGTGCCGGGCCGCCGCGCAGGAGCCGCTGGCGGGCGAGGGAAGCCTGGAGGCCGCTGCGGCTGCCCACCGGTATACGGCCAGCCCTGCCGAGCTGGCCGAGGGGTTGCGGGCCTGGCGGGAGAAGCGGGAACCTGTCTTCTGGCCTGCCGAAGGGGGCGGCCAGCCGTGGAAGTGATGGCCCTGGTGGGCCCGGCGGGAAGCGGCAAGAGCCACCACGCGCTGGTGGTGGCCAGGGACTGGAACGCAGGCGCCGTCATCGACGACGGGTTGCTCATCGCGGGCAACCGCATCCTGGCCGGACAGTCGGCCAAGAGGGAAAAGACGCTGGTAGCGGCCACCCTGCGGGCCACCTTCGCAGACCCGGTCCACGCCCGCCAGGTGCGGGAGGCCCTGGCCCGGTGCGGTTGCCAGCGGGTTCTGGTGCTGGGCACCTCCCGGCATATGGTGGAAACCATCTGCCAGCGGCTGGGGCTGCCTTTCCCCCAGCGATGGCTGCACATCAGCGAGGTGGCCACCCGGGACGAGATCCGCATGGCCCGCCGCATCCGGCGCCTGGAGGGCAAGCACGTGATCCCGGCCCCCACCTTCGAGGTGGAAAAGAGCTTCCCCCGCCACCTGCTGGCGCCCCTGCGCCTCATCTACCGCCGCCGCCAGCCGCCGGTTCCCCTGGACAAGACGGTGGTGCGGCCCACCCGCACGGAACTGGGCAGGCTGTCCATCAGCGAAGAGGTGGTGCGCGCCCTGGCCCGTCGCCTGCTGGAGGAGTGCCCTCCCGTAGCCCGGGTGAACCGGGTGGAGGTGCAGGCGCTGGCGGACGGCGTGGCCATCCGGGCGGAGGTGACGGTGCACCTGGCGGCAGACCTGCTGGGGCTTTTGGTGCGGGCCCGGGATCACGCCCGCCAGTGGCTGGAACACTGGACCGGGCTGTCGGTGGTCTCCTTTGCCGTGACGGCGGTGCACGTGGCGCAGGGGGCGGCTGCAGCCGGCACCGGGCAGCTGCGCCCGGTTTCCGGATGGCAGGGCCGGCCATGAGGCTGGGCCAGGCGGGTGGCGGCGGCCAGGGATTGCCGTTGACGGGGCCGGGGGCGGCCCGTATAATGCGGGCGGCCCGCCCGCACAGGGGTGTTGCCTGCGGCTGCGTGGGGCGGTAGCTCGAAGGCCGAGCTCGGGACTTTTAATCCTGAGGCCCGGGTTCGATTCCCGGCCGCCCCACCAACTCCCCAGTACCCGCCTGCACTGCTGGACTGGTTCTTCACCGAATACCTGGCAGGAATTGTTGGGGACCTGGCGTAACGTACCCGACGGTCAGGTCGGTGGCGAGGCGCCGTTCGGTGGCCACCGGTGAGGGAAAGGGAGCGAAGCTATGGTTGGCAACTTGGTGGGAGAACGATGGACCTGCCCGGCCCGTCCCACATTGCCTGTGTTCAACCCTGCAACCGGTCAGATCATCGAGGAAGTTCCTCTGAGCGGCCCCGCGGACGTGGATGAGGCAGTACAGGAAGCCCAGCGGGCGTTTGAGGGTTGGGCCCGCACTCCCGTCATGGAGCGGGTGCGGCTGATGTTCCGCTTCAAGCAGAAGCTGGAAGAGCACTTCGAGGAGCTGGCCCGTCTGGTGACGCTGCACCACGGCAAGACGGTGGAGGAGGCACGGGGCGAGGTTCGGCGGGGCATCGAGGTGGTGGACTTCGCCTGCGGCGCGCCGACTCTGCTTCAAGGGCGTACCTTGCGGGAAGTCTCCCGAGGAGTGGACCAGGACTACTACCGCTTTCCCCTCGGTGTGGTGGCCGGCATCACGCCCTTCAACTTCCCGGTGATGATCCCCCTCTGGATGTTCCCGCTCGCGGTGGTGGCGGGAAACACCTTCGTCCTCAAGCCGTCGGAGCGCACGCCCCTGGGTGCGGTGCGGCTGGCCGAGCTGTTTTTGGAGGCCGGATTTCCCCCTGGCGTGCTGAACGTGGTGCATGGCGCCGGGGAGGCGGTGGAGGCGCTGGTGGCGCACCCGTTGGTGCGGGCGATCTCGTTTGTGGGCTCGGAGCCGGTGGCGAAGCGGGTGTACGAGCAGGCGGCGCGCCACGGCAAGCGGGTGCAGGCCGCCGGCGGGGCAAAGAACCACCTCATCGTCATGCCCGACGCCGACCTGGAGCTGGCGGTGAGCGCGATCCTGAACTCCGCCTTCGGCAACGCCGGGGAGCGCTGCCTGGCGGGAAGCGTGGCGGTGGCCGTGGGCCAGGTGGGCCC
>DATCLL010000068.1:0-2359 GCA_036563935.1 Limnochordales bacterium
GCGATGAGCTCGCCGGGCTGCTGGCTGGTGACCGCCCCGTAGGCCGTGGGCGCCAGCGCGCCGGGAGGCAGGTCCACGTAGTCCACCCGCCGGGCCCCCGGGGGAACGATGCTGGAGACCCGGACGAGGTTGAGGTTGCCGATGCCGGCGGCCAGCAGCGCGTTGTCGAAGGCGTTCAATGGCGTCTCGCCCTCGGCGGCCCCCGCCGCCAGGGCGTACTTGGTGGGAACGGGCAGCATCCTGTGCTCCGACGACCCCTTCCGCCCGGGCACGCTGCCTGCCACAGAACGCAGCGGCGCACCCGGGCAGGCACGGCCGGAAAATCACGCCCGTAAGTATATCAGACGGGCCCCTCTTGAACAGACTAGGAGAGGTGCCGGACAGGGAGGTCCTGCATCGGGCGGCCCGCAGGCGCCCAGGCGCCCGGACGGGCCGCTTTTTGCGCGACGGCCCTTCAGGCGTCGGGGCCGAAGAACCGCCGGATCTCCTCCTCCGCGGTCTGGGGGCTGTCGGAGGCGTGCACCATGTTGTAGGGCAGCTCCCGGGCGAAGTCGCCCCGGATGCTCCCCGGGGTGGCTTCCACGGGGTTGGTGGCCCCTACCAGGTTGCGCACGTGGGCGATGGCGGAAGGCCCCTCCACGATGGCATACACCACCGGCCCGGCGGTGATGGCGTCCAGCAGGCCCTCAAAGAAGGGCTTGTCGGCATGGTGCCGGTAGTGCTCCCTGGCCACCTCCCGGCTGATGCGCCCGTCGCGCAACCGGGTGATCTTCAGCCCCTTGCGCTCAAAGCGGGCCAGGATCTCCCCTATCAGGCCGCGCTCCACGGCCTCGGGCTTGATGATGACGAAGGTGCGTTCCCACGCCACGGCCCGTCGCGGTGCCCCTTTCCACTCAGCCCTGTAGGCTACGACAGCCCCACCACGAACCCTTCCTCATCCACGCGTCCATCCCCACGGCGGCCGGTTCTCCTGCCACCCCCTTCAGCCCGAAGACGGCACGCTCAGGATTCCCGGGGCAGCTGGCGCAGGCGGGCCGGCCGCCAGCCGGGCGCCGCCAGCCAGGCCACCCAGATGCTCACCTCGTACAGCAGGGCCAGGGGGATGGCCAGCAGGATCTGGGAGAAGACATCGGGCGGCGTCAACACCGCCGCCAGCGCGGCACTGCCCACCAGCGCGTAGGGCCGGCGGGAAGCCAGGGAACGGTGATCCAGCACCCCCATCCGGGCCAGAAAGAAGATGAACAGCGGCCACTGGAAAACGGCCCCGCCGGCCACTGTGGCCACCACCACGAACTGCACAAAGCTTTCCACGGAAAGAAGCGGCTGAAGCGGCCCCGAGGCAAAGCTGAGCAGGAAGCGCAACGCCGCCGGCAGGACCACGCCGTACACGAAGGCCCCGCCCGCCGCAAACAGGGCCACGGCCCCCGGCACCACCAGCAACGCCTTCCAGCGCCGCCAGCGGGGCCAGCCCCGGGTGGTAGCGGACCAGACGGCCACCATCACCGCGGGCAGGGCCACCGCGGCCCCCACCACCAGGGCCAGCTTGATGCGCACCATGAATCCCTCGGTGGGGGAGAGCATCACCAGCTGTGCGGAACCCATGAGCCGCTGCCGCATGTCCTCCAGCAGGACCGGACTGGCAGCGAAGCCCGCCAGGCAGGCGCCCACGAACACCAGCAGGATCCCCCACAGGTAGCGCCGCACCGCCTGCAGCTTGCGCAGCGCCCCGGACTCGTGCAGCAGCCGGCTCAGCTCTTCCAGGGGGTTGGCGCTGTCGGTGAAGGCCACGGCCTCAAGCCCCCTCGCTCACGGGCGCCCCGGCGCTGTGGCGCCGGAAGCCCCAACTGGCCGCCACGATGGAAAGCTCGTACAGCACCACCAGCGGCCCCGCCATGGCCGTCTGCGTCACGGGATCCACGGTGGGGGTCAACACCGCCGAGAGGGTGAAGGCCGCCAGCACCGCCCACCGCCGGCCGCGCCGCAGCCCTGCGGGCGTGACCAGCCCCAGCCGGGCCGCCACGAAGCCGGCCAGGGGCATCTCGAACAGCAGCCCCAGCGGCACCGTCAACCCGAACAGGAAGGAAAGCAGGCGGTGAAAGGAGATGGCGGGCGTCACCCCGCTGCCCGCCTGGGAGATTAAAAAGCGCAGCGCCACCGGGTACAGCACCACGTACCCGAAGGCCACCCCCGCCAAGAACAGCCCCACCGCCGCCGGAACCGCCCGCGCCGCCAGGCGCACCTCGTGGGGATACAGGGCCGGCACCACGTACAGCCACGCCTGGGCCAGGATGACGGGCCCTGCCAGCACCAGGTCCACGGCCAGCAGCAGCTTCAGGTACCCCACGAAGGCCTCGGCGGG
>DATCLL010000069.1:0-9438 GCA_036563935.1 Limnochordales bacterium
CAGGGGCTCCTCGTGGCGGAGGCCCAGGCGCTGGCGTGCCGGCCCGGGAGAGGCCCGCAGGAAGGGTTCCAGGTGGATCCCCGTGGGGATGACCCGCACCGGACGGGTCACCCCGTAGCCGCGCACCACCAGTTCCCGTACCGGCTCCGAGGGTGCCACGACCCCGTCCACCCGGCGGCAGTAGCGGGCTACGTAGCGCCAGGTGAGGGGTCGGACGAGGCGCTGGGGCAGCTTCCCATAGTGGGCGTACAGGTGGTACAGGGTGTGGTGGGTGAAGACCACCGGGCAGCCCAGCTGCCGGCCCAGGTGCAGCGCCAGCCGGCCCGCCACGAAGGGGCTGTGGGCGTGCACGACCTGGGGCCGCAGTCCCCACCGGCGAAGGGCCCGATACAGCGGCGCCGCCCATGGCAGGGGAAAGCGAAACCCCCGCACCCCGGGCGCCGGCAGGGAAGGGAGCGTCACCACCCGTACGAGGCCCGTCTGCGACGGGCAGGGCCTCGGCTCGGCCTCGGGCGGGGCCAGAAGCCCCAGCCCGCCCTCCCGGGCTTGGCGGCCGGGCGCCGGCACGGCCAGCACCACCTGGTGGCCCAGGCGGGCCAGCTGCCGGGCCGTCCACTCCAGGGAGACCACCACGCCGGAGACATAGGGCCGGTAGCTGTCGCTGACGAAAAGTACCACCATGGCAATGCTGACCTGTCCCGGGCCGGAATTCCTTCAGCCTGCCCCCGGCGCGTGCTAATATATCCAGGGAGTCGCCGGCAACGGCGCCCTGCCCTTCGGCCGGGCGCAGGCAGGGCCTGGGGGACCCCGCCGCCCGGGGCAGGGGCTTGGCCGGCAGGCTACCGTATACTGCGCGCGGGGGGCGCCGACGTATGAGCTTCCTCCAGGGTGCCGGCTCTCCTGTCGCCCGACGGGGGGCGCCGGGCCGATGGGTACAGCGGTGACCGCACGGGCAGTGGCCCGCCGCCAGGGGATGACCATCCGGGTGGCGGGCGAGTCGGGTGAGGGCGTAATCACCGCGGGTGAGATGCTCTCATGGGCGCTGGCCCGGGCCGGGTGGTGGGTGAGCACCTTCCGAACCTACCCGGCCGAGATCAAGGGCGGGCCCTGCATGTTCCAGCTGCGGGTGGACCGCAAGCCCCTTGACACCGCGTTCGGGCAGGCCGACGTCCTCATCGCCTTCAACGACGAAGCCGTGGAGCTTCACCAGCAGGCCGTACGGCCGGGGGGCGTGCTCCTGTACGACCGGCACTCCGACGGTTCGGCCCCACCCTCAGTGCGCTCGGACATCACCGCCCGGGCCGTTCCCTTCTCGGAGGTGGCTAGCCAGCAGCTGCAAAACCGCCTCACCAAGAACATGGTCGCCCTCGGCGCCACCTACGCCGCCATGGGGCTGCCCCTGGATTCGGTGCGGGAGTTCGTGGCCCGCCGCTTCGCCTCCAAGGGGCAGGCGGTGGTGGACGTGAACACCCGGGCCCTGGAGCTGGGGTACGAGCTGGCCCGGGTGCAGCTGCAGGGGCTGGGGCCCCTGTCCAGCCTCTCCGAAGCCGAGCCCGATGGCGCATCGGCGCTGGCCCGGCGGGAGACGCGGCGGGTGCTGCTGTCGGGCAACCAGGCCCTCTGCCTGGGCGCCATCGCCGGCGGCTGCCGCTACTACGCCGGCTACCCCATCACCCCTGCCAGCGACATCCTGGAGTTCATGGCCCAGCACCTGCCCGCCTTCGGCGGCGTGGTAGTGCAGACCGAGGACGAGATGGCCGCGCTGGGTTCCGCGCTGGGTGCCTCCTTCGGCGGCGTTCCGGCCATGACCGCCACCTCCGGGCCGGGACTATCCCTGATGGTGGAACTCATCGGGCTGGCGGTCATGAGCGAGCTTCCCGTGGTGGTGGTGGACGTCCAGCGGGCAGGCCCCAGCACGGGGATGCCCACCAAGACGGAGCAGGGCGACCTGAACCTGGCGGTCTACGCGGGCCATGGCGAGGCGCCCCGGGTGGTGGTGGCGCCCGTCAGCGTGCGGGACTGCTACGACGTGGCCAGCCGGGTGTTCCGCCTGGCCGAGCGCTACCAGGTGCCCGTGGTGGTGCTCAGCGAGCTGGCCCTGGCCCAGCGCACGGAGACCATCGACCTGCCGCCCGTACAGCCGCAGGCGCCCGTGGAGGACCGGGGCCGGCTGGAGGCGGCGGCTGCGCCCAACGGCGAGTACCGTCGCTACCTGGACACGGAGGGCGGCATCTCGTGGCGCACCATTCCGGGCGAGCCGGGCGGCCTGCACGTGATCACGGGCCTGGAGCATGACGAGTTCGGCCATCCCAACTACGACCCGGACATGCACCGGCGCATGAGCGAGAAGCGGATGCGCAAGCTGGAGCGGCTGCAGCGGGAGGTGGAGGACAACCCCTCCGAGTGGGTGGAGCGCTTCGGCTCGCCCCAGGCCCGCATCGGGCTCCTGGGCTGGGGCTCCACCTACGGAGCGGCCCGGGAGGCGGCCCGCATGGCCGAGGAGATGGGGGTGGCCGTGCGGGGCCTGTGGGTGAAGATGCTGTCACCGCTGCCGGCCGGCGTGGTGCGGGAGTTCCTGGCGGGCCTGGACGCGGTGGTGGTGCCGGAGCTGAACATGAGCGGGCAGTTCCTGCGTTACCTGCGGGCCATGGGCGTGGAAGGCCCCCTGGTGGGGCTGGGCAAGCAGGAGGGGCTTCCCTTCGCTCCCGAGGAGATTCTGGAGCGGGTGCTGGAGGTGGCCGGCCGATGAGCGTGACCGCGGTTCCGTCGCCGAAGGTAGCGGGAGATGGGCCGGCGGCCCAGCCGCTGAAGCCCGCGGACTACAAGGGCATCAAGCCCATCTGGTGCCCCGGGTGCGGCGACTACGGGATCCTCAATGCCGTCGTGCAGGTGCTGGTCCGCAACCAGATGGACCCGTCCCGGCTGGCCATCGTCTCGGGCATCGGGTGCTCCGGGCGCTTCCCGGCGTTCGTGCGCAGCTACGGCTTTCACAGCGTGCACGGGCGGGTGCTGCCCGTGGCCACGGGGCTGAAGCTGGCCCGGCCGGACCTTACGGTCATCGCGGTGGGCGGCGACGGGGACGGCCTGGCCATCGGCATGGGACACCTGCCCCACGCCATCCGGCGCAACGTGGACATCACCTACCTGCTCTTCGACAACCACATCTACGGGCTCACCAAGGGGCAGCCGTCGCCCACCACTGAGGTGGGCCACACCACCCATGCCTCACCCTACGGCGTGGCGGAGTACCCCCTCAACCCTCTGGCCCTGGCGCTGGTGGCGGGGGCCACCTTCGTGGCTCGGGGGTTCTCCAGCCACACCAAGCACCTGGCGGACGTCATCGAGGCGGCCATCCGGCACAGGGGCTTCAGCTTCGTGCAGATCATGACCCCCTGCGTCACGTTCTACGACACGTACAAGGTGTGGAAGGAGCAGGCCTGGGAGATCGGGCCGGACCATGACCCGTCCAGCTTCGAGGCGGCGCTGCGGCTGGCCACCCAGGCCCAGGGGCTTCCCATCGGCATCTTCTACCGGGTGGAGAAGCCCACGTACCTGGACCGGCTGCTGGAGAGCGTCAAGGATGGGCAGCGCCTCAAGGAAGGGCGCCGCTACGATCCCGGGGACGACGCAAGGCGGCTTTCGGCCCTGCTGGAGCGGATGGCGGTGCGGTGAGGCGCGCCGGGCTGCCCTGGCGGGCCCTGCCGCAGCCCTGCCGGCGGCAGCGGGCAGGGCCGACCGGCTCCAGGAGGCGCCGCATCCTGCCCGGTGAGCGTGCCGCGAGGCGCCCGGCCGCACCCCGGCCGGGCGCCTTCTTGCGGGAACAGGCCAGACAGCTCCTCAGTGACCTCCGAAGAGCACCTGGAGCAGGAACCCCACCACCGTGAGGATGGCAAACACAGCCAGCAAGTAGGGGATTCCCGCGCGGGGAGAGGGCTCCGTCAACGGCCTCGCCTCCCGATGGCCCGGTTGCAGGGGTGTATGAGGTGTCGCCGGGCAATATTATAGGATTGGCGGCTGCTTCCTTGACAGAGCTCGGCCGCAGCGTTAACTTTTAACCAGGTTAAACTCGCCCGGCCGCCGGGGTAGGTAATGCCGCAGGCCGGTCGGGGCGGTGGCGGCGGGCCCTCCGGCGGCGGGATGGCTGGACGGGGTGTGGGCCCATGGTGCCGGTGACCCTTACACTGGCCCACAGGCCGTATGCGTACCTGGAGATGCTGGCGGACTTCTTCGCGGAAGTCATGTTCGACGTGGTCACCACCCGCACGCTGGCCGACGAGGGCGCGGACATCACCGTCTCGCAGCTGGAGTGCCTGAAGTATCTGCAGCGCCACGGCGCCTGCTCCGCAGCGGAGTTGGCCGAGGGCCTGCACATGACGCCTCCGGCGGTCACCAAGCTGGTGGACCGCCTGGTGCGCAAGGGTGTGGTCACCCGCCGGGAAAACCCGGATGACCGGCGCTCGGTGGAGATCTCCCTCACCGAGGCCGGGCGGGCCACGGTGGAACGCATCCGCCAGCGGCGCAGCCAGGTCTTCGAGATGATCCTGGACCGCATGAACCCCGAAGACCGGGAGATGCTGGAGCGGGCGTTGCGGGCCTTCCTGGCCGCAGGCCTCAGCGACCCCAAGGTGGTAGAGGCCCTCTGCCTGCGCTGCGGCGACGAGAGCACGCCGGAGTGCCCCCTCATCGAGGCCTATCGCGGTCTGACGGGTAGCCCCCTGCAGTGCCGCTGAAGGGCTGTTTGCCCGGCACGCGCCGGCCAGTTCCCGCGACAGGCCCGCCTCCCCCTTAAGAGGGAACCCGAGGAAAGCCGACGAAAATGGCGGTTCTGTGGTGATGGCCTGCGGCGTTTCCCACCGCAGGCGTCGCGCCGGGCGGAGGGTGGCTTCACGGGCTTTTCCAGCGGGATGGCACGGGCAGCCGGAGTCGAACAGCAACTGCTGCGCCTGGCTCGCTTCAGCCGGGAGGCCGTTCGGGCCAGTGACGAGACGGGCATATTCTGGCTGGCGGTGGCGGCCGCGCTGGAGGTGGTTCCGGCGAGGCACGGTTGCGTGCTGGCCTACGATGCCTCTCGCAGCGAGCTAAAGGTGGCCGCGGCCAGCGGCCTGGAACCCGAGACGGTGGAGCGCTTCCGCCTTCCCGCCGACCAGGGGTTGGCCGGCGCGGCCCTCAAGACCCGGGCCCTGGTATCCGCCCGGGTGGGACGGGATCCCCGCTTCGTGCGCTTTGCCTGGCAGAAGGACCGCTTCGACAGCCTGCTGTGCGTCCCGCTCTTCTCCCTGCAGGGCGAGCCCCTGGGCGTCTTGTGCCTGGGTGGGGGACGCAGGGGGTTTTCGGCCCGCCACGGCCAGCTCATGACGGTGCTGGCCAGCCTGACGGTGGCGGCCGTGGAACACCACCGGTTGCTGCGCCAGGCCAGCCGCCGGCTGCAGGAGGTCTCCACGCTTTTGGAGACCTCCCGCTCCATCCAGTCGGTGGTGGACATGGGCGAGACGCTGGACCTCATCGCCCGGGAGGCCGTCAAGGTGGCCTCCGACGCCCAGCTGGGAGCGGTTTTCCTGGTATCCGAGGGCGGGCAGCTGGAGGCCCACGCGCTGGTGGGCTACCATGAGATGGGCCTTGCGGGCCCGGATGTGGAGCTGCGCCGCTGTGCCCAGGAGGCCCTCCGCCAGCGCCGGGGCCTCATCTTCCAGGACCTGGCCACCTCACCGGCCGGGCCAGCGCCGCAGGGGCCCGGCAGGGAGCAGGAGCAGCAGCCCGGCGGCCAGCAGGAAACAGGTCCGGCTGCTGCCTGCCGCAGCGTGGTGGCGGTGCCCATCCTGCTGGGCGGGCGGGTGGCCGGCGTGCTGGCGGTGGCCAATCTGCGGGAGAGCCGGGCGTTTGACGAGGACGACCTGCAGGTGCTGGACGCGCTGGCCTCCCACGCGGCCATCGCCATCGAGCGCAACCGCCTCAACGAGCAGCGGCGCAACCTCTACCTGTCCGGGGTGCGCACCCTGGTGGCCGCCATCGACGCCCGGGACCCGTCGGCCCGGGGCCACTCGGACCGGGTGGCCTTCTACAGCCGCCGCATCGCCCAGGTGCTGGGCATGAGCCCCGAGTGGACCGAGCGGGTGGAGCTGGCCGCCCTCCTGCATGACGTGGGAAAGATCGGCATCGCGGACTCGGTGCTGCGCAAACCGGGGCCCCTGGGGCCTGCGGAGCGGGCGGTGATGATGTCCCACGTGGAGCTGGGAGCCCGCATCCTCATGGCCAACCAGGCCCTGGCGGACCTGGTTCCCCTGGTGCGCCACCACCACGAGTGGCATTCGGGGGGCGGCTACCCCGACGGGCTTGCCGGCGACGCCATCCCCCTGGGCGCGGCCATCATCTCGGTGGCCGATGCCTTCGACACCATGGTCACGGGCCGGCCGTACCGGCCCGCGCTGCCCCTGGAGGAGGCGGTGGCCGAGCTGCGCCGGTGCGCGGGCACGCAGTTTCGCCCGGACGTGGTGGAGGCCATGGTGCGGGCCCTGGAGGAAGACGAGCGGGCAGGGGAGCCCTACATCTACCAGCTGCGCCAGCAGGCGGCGCTTCTGGCCACGGGCGGCATGCGAAGCCCCCAGCCGGCCTCCCCGTCCGGCGCACAGCCCGGGCTGGCTGCCGGCGCCGCAGCGGCGCCGCTGGCAGCCGCTCCTTCCGGCGCCGGGGCGGCAGGGGAGACGGCAGGACTACCGGGAGGGCAGGCCGGCAGCGAGGAGCAGGCCGCCGGCGCTGCCTCGGCCCAGGCGGCCCGCCTGGAGGTGGCCGACGGGGGCATCGTGCCCGTGAGCATGGGCCCCGTGGCGGGGCGCATCACCCCGGTCCAGACCCGGGAGCTGGCGGCCATGTATCGCATGGCGCAGCTGGTGCGGGATATCGTGGACCTGCCCACCCTGCTGCGGCACATCGTGCGCATCGTGGAGCAGGAGCTGCAGATGAACGACTGCGCCCTGTTCCTGGTGGACGACGAAACGGGCGACCTGGTGTTGTCGGCGGCCACCGGGAGCTTCGTGGGCTTCGAGGGGCTACGCCTGCGGCCCAACCAGGGCATCAACGGCTGGGTGGCCCGCCACGGGGTGGCTGCCCTGGTGCCGGACGTGAGCCGAGAGCCCCGCTACTACCCCGGGCCTCCCACCACCCGCTCCGAGCTGGTGGTTCCCCTGGTGGCCAGCGGGAAGGTGCTGGGCACCCTCACCGTGGACAGCCCCAGCCTCAACGCCTTCTCGGTGGAGGAGGCCCAGGCCCTGCAGCACATGGCCCAGCAGGCCGCCATGGCCATCGAGGTGGCCAAGCTCCACGAGCAGGCGCACCGGGCAGCGCTGCGGGACGGCCTGACGGACCTGTTCAACCACCGCTACTTCTACGAGCGCCTGGAGGAGGAGATCGAGCGGGCGGGCCGCTACGGCTACGGGCTGCAGGTGGGCATCGGGGACGTGGACGGCCTGAAGGACGTCAACGACAACCTGGGCCACCTGGCCGGGGACGCCGTGCTGGTGCAACTGGCCAAGTTGTTGCGCCAGCACTCCCGCCGCTACGACATCGTGGCCCGCTACGGGGGCGACGAGTTCGGCATCATCATGCCCCAGACGGACCGGCCCGGGGCCATCCAGGCTCTGCACCGCCTGGACCGGGCGGTGGCCCAGGCCACCTTCACCTGGTACGGGCTGGAGCTGCAGCTTCCCGCCATCAGCTGGGGGCTGGCCAGCTTTCCGGAGGATGGCCGGCGCTCCTCGGAACTGGTGGCGGCTGCCGATGCCCGCATGTACATGGCCAAGCGGGAGCGGCAGGTGCGGGTGACGGCCCGGGAGGTGCGCCCGCCGCCCCTGGAGTTCCTGCACGGGCTGGCCGCTGAGGAAGAGCACGGGCCCGACGGGCGGCCCCACGAACCTCTCCCGCCCCAGGAGGCCGCCGGTGGCGAAACGCCCCCGCAAGCCTGAACCACCCGCGCAGGCCACCTCACCGCCGTCTTCCTCCCTGCGGGTTTCGGGCGCCGTTGGCCTTGGCTGGCTGGAGGGGCTGCCGGTTCCCGTGCTGGCAGCCTGGCCCGTGCCGTCTCGCCGGCCCGGGCGGCGGCCGCTGGTTCTGGTGCTGCACGGGCTTCTGGGCCGGCCGTTGCTTCTGGCCGACTGGCTGGCGGAGCTGGCTTTGGCGGGCTGGGTGGCCGCCGCCCCGGCCCTGCCCTTTGGGGAAGATCCGGAGCTGCGCCGCCGCCTGCCCACGCACTTCTTCGAAGCCCTGGATGGGGCCGTGCAGCAGGCGGTTCCCCTTCTCGAGCAGGTGACCCGGGCTCTTGCGGGCTGGCGGGGGGCCGACGCGCGCCGGCTGGCGGTGGTGGGGATTTCGGCCGGGGGGTTTGCGGCGCTGCGACTGGCCCTGCGGGCGACGACCGAGGGGGCGGCGGCAGCGGCGGGCACGTCGGTGGCGGCAGTGGCGGCGGTGGTGTCGGGGCCCGGGTGGC
This sequence comes from Limnochordales bacterium, assembly GCA_036563935.1. GTDB lineage: Bacteria > Bacillota > Limnochordia > Limnochordales > Geochordaceae > DATCLL01. The sequence goes on from DATCLL010000069.1 coordinate 8,477, forward strand.
TGGAGGTTCCCGCCGGCCTGCCCCAGGCCCTGCAGGAGGAGCTGGGGACGGGCGGACTGTCCGCCCGGCCCCAGCGGCCGTTCACCGCAGACCATTACCCGGGGGTGCACGGGGCCTTCGTGCTGGAGCGCGCGGAGCAGCTTCAGGGGACCGCGGTGCTTCTGTGCTGCGGGGGACGGGACGGCGTGGTGCCCGTGGAACCGGCCCGCCAGCTCCACCTGCGGCTGGCCCGCCTGTCCGGCGCGGCGGCCGAAGAAGGACGCCAGCAACTGCTGGTGTATCCCACTTTGGGTCACCGGGTGACACCGCCCATGAAGCAGCGGGTTGTGGCGTGGCTGCGCTGGATGGTGGAGACGGCGCCACCGGCCCCGTGACGGCTTCGCTGCCGGCGCCTGCCGCCGGCACCCCGGTGGCCTGGAGGGTGACGGCGGTGCGATACGTGGGGATCGACCTCGCCTGGTCCGAAGGCCACCCCAGCGGGGTAGTGGTGCTGGACGAGCACGGCCGGGTGGAGGCCGCCGCGTACCGTACCGAGCTGGAGGCCCTGGCGGCACTGTGCCTGGGCCCGCAGGGATGCGGCCCCGTGGTGGTGGGGGTGGATGCCCCCCTGAAGGTTCCCAACGAGACGGGACAGCGGGAAGCCGAGCGGGGCCTGCTGCGGGCCTTCGCACCCTTCCGCCTGGGGGCCCACGTGGCCAACCGCCGCCGCCTGCAGCACGTCCACGGGGGAATCCGGGGGGAGCGGCTGGCGGCCCTGCTGGCCTGCCTGGGAAGTCAGCCTTCCCGCAACGGCCAGGCCGGCCACGCCGGCAACCAGGCGTCGCCCGCAAGCCAGGGGCCGGTGGTGCTGGAGGTGTACCCCCACGCTGCCCTCATCGGCTGGTTCGGCCTTCCCCGCCCGCTGCCCTACAAGCACGGGGACCTGGCCCGGCGCCGGGAGGGACTTGCCCGGGTGGTGCGCC
>DATCLL010000070.1:0-5752 GCA_036563935.1 Limnochordales bacterium
CAGCGCTGCCGCGCAGGGCGGCCGGGAGTGGCCGGCGGTGAGCGTGCAGCTGCACAGCCCCTATCCCCGGGAAGGGCGGTGGGTGAAGGGGCAGCTGCACGCCCACACCCGCCGGTCCGACGGCCGGCTCAGCCCCGAGGAGCTGCTGGAGGCGTACCGGGCTCGGGGGTTCGAGTTCGTCTGCCTCACGGACCACGACCGCCTGAACGCCCCCGCCCGGGTGGTGGAGGGGGTGCTGGTTCCCCCGGGCGAGGAGAGCACGGTGGGCCCGGGCTGGCTTCCCATCGGTGCCCACCTGCTGCGGCTGTTCGTGGAGCGGCCCCTGCCCCGCCGGGGGCTTTCCCTGCAGGCCCGTCTGGCCCTCACCCAGGAGGAGGGAGGCCTGGCGGCAGCCTGCCATCCCCTGTGGCCGGGGAACCTGGGCACAGGACGCTGGCGGGCGGACCAGCTGCTGGATCCGCGCCTGCGCCTGCTGGAGATCGTGAACCACCACGCTCCGGTGGAGCCGACCCTGGCCCTGTGGGACCAGCTCCTGCAGCGGCGCGGCCCGGCGCATCCCCTGTGGGGTGCCGCGGTAGACGACAGCCACCGGGCCTCCGACATCGGCCGGGCGTGGATATGGGTGAAGCTGCCGCCGGGCCCGGCCGTCGGGCAGGGCCACTGGCACGGCTATCCCGACGCCCGCCAGGCATGCCGGGCGCTGCGCTCCGCCCTGGAGTGCGGCGCCTTCTACGCCAGCACCGGCCTGGCGGCCGACTTCTGGGTGGAGCCGGCCCTGCCCGGCACGGAGGGGGGAGGGGCGGAGGCGGCCGGGCAGCCGGCCGTGGTGGTGGACAGCCCGCAGGCCCGGCGCATCCGGTTTGTGGGGCCCGGCCTTCGGGTGCTGGGAGACTTCCCGGGGCCCCGGGCCCGCTACGCCCCCGTGCCCGGGGACCGCTTCGTGCGGGTGGAGCTGGAGGGGGAAGACGGCAGCCGGGCCTGGTCCCAGCCCTTCTGGGTGACAGGCGGGGCTTGACCGCCCTCCCCTACAGGCGCCGCTACGCCTGGCCGGCTCGGGCTACCTCCGTCTCGAAGGGCACCGGATTGCGCAGGCACCAGGCCGCCGGGCAGCGCTCCTCGGCCAGCTGCAAAAGCCGCTTCAGCGTGGCGTCGTCGGCGTCGGTATCCGCCTGGACCGTCCACTTCAGCTGCTCCACCACGGGGGCCGGGCCCGCGTCCAGCAGCCGGGAGAGGTTCATGCGGGCCGACGCGCGCACGGACAGCCGCCGCAGGCTGACCCCCTCCAGGGCCGCCACCAGGGCGAAGGTGGACAAAAAGCAGGCGGTGGCCGCGTACAGGCAGTACTGCACCGCGCTGGGGGCGCGGCCCTGCCCTCCCAGCGGGGGCGGGAAGTCCGCCTTCAGCTCCACGGGCCCCGCCTGGGGGGTAGGCAGCGTGCTGGAGAACTGGGGCTGCGCGGGATCCAGGTTCCAGTTGCCTTCCAGCTCCACCTGCACCACGGCCGAGGCGGGGTCGGTGCGGGCCCGTTCCATGGTCTGGCGCAGGCTCTGAACTGCCACGTTACCCACCATCTCCGGTCCGGCCGCTGCGGCCACAGGCATTCACCTCCTGCAGTGGGCTTGCGCCTCGAACGCCCTGACCGGGGCAAGCCCTGAAAAGAGACTGCTCCCCACCTGGGGGTTCCCCCTCTTGTAGTGCGCACCTCCCTGGAGCCGGGTCGCATAGCCTGGGGGCCGATGGGAGGGAGTCCCGTGAACGACCCCCGACGGCCCGGGCCCGCCCCGGATCCCCAGCGGCAGGCCCTCACGCCGCTCCTGGAGGCCATGGTGCAGTACTGGCACGACGGCGTGGCGCGCTTTCACATGCCCGGCCACCGGGGCGGGCCGGGCGCGTGCGGCAGGCTGCGGGAGCTGATGGGTGAGGCGGCTTTCGCCCTGGATGTCACGGGTGTTCTGGGCCTGGACGACCCGGCCCAGCCCCGGGGCCCCATCCGGGAGGCCCACCGGCTGGCGGCCGAGGCCTTCGGCGCCGACTTCTCCTTCTTTCTGGTAAACGGAACCACCGCCGGCGTGCACGCCATGGTGCTGGCCACCTGCCGGCCCGGCGAGCAGCTGGTGGTGGCCCGCAACGTGCACCGTTCCATCCTGGGAGCCATCATCCTGGCCGGGGTGGTGCCGGTGTTCGTGGTGCCCGAGAGGGACCCCCACTTCGGCATCCCGCTGGGGGTCACCCCCGAGCAGGTGGAGCAGGCTCTGGAGCGCCACCCCGACGCCCGGGCCGTGCTGCTGGTGAGCCCCACGTACCACGGCATATGCAGCGACGTGGCCGCCATCGCCCGGGCCGTGCACCGGCGGGGCAAGCTGTTGCTGGTGGACGAAGCCCACGGGGCCCACCTGGCCTTCCACCCGGCCCTGCCAGCGCCGTCCCTGTGGCTGGGCGCGGACCTGTGCGCGCAGGGTGCCCACAAGATGCTGGCCGCCTTCACCCAGGCCTCCCTGCTGCACGGGCGGGCCGAGCGGGTGGATCCCCAGCGGGTGGCGGCAGTGCTGCGGGTGGTGCACAGCACCAGCGCCTCCTACCTGCTCATGGCCTCCATCGACGCGGCCCGCATGCAGATGGCCACCGAGGGAGCCCGGCTGCTGGAGCACGCCATGGAGCTGGCCGAGGAGCTGCGGGCACGGGTACGCAGCGTGGCAGGGCTGGAGACCTTCGGCGTCGAGTGGGTGGGGCGGCCGGGGGTGGCGGGCCTGGACCCCACCAAGGTGACGGTACGGGTGGCCTCCCTGGGCCTCACCGGTTACGCCGTGGAGCGGTGGCTGCGGGAGACGGGCCCGGTGCAGGCCGAAATGTCCGAGCTGCAGGGACTGCTGTTCATCGTGGGGTTCGGCAACGGTCCCCAGGACGTCGCCCGGCTGGCGCAGGCGCTGGCCCACGTGGCCGCGCGCAGCCGGGAGCTGAGCACCCCCGACATGGCCCGGCTGCTGCAGAAGGCCGGGGAGCTGGAGGGGCAGCTGCCGGTTCCGGAGATGGCCCTCCCGCCCCGGGAGGCCTTCTTCGCTCCCAGCCGGGCTGTACCCCTGGAGCAGGCCTGCGGGCGGGTGTGCGCCGAGATGGTGACCTGCTACCCGCCCGGTATTCCCCTCCTGTGCCCGGGAGAGAGGGTAAGCGAGGCGGCGGTGGAGTACCTGCAGCTGGTGCGCCAGGCCGGCCTTCCCGTCTCCGGCCCCAGGGACCCGTCGCTGGCCTGCCTGCAGGTGCTTTAAGGGGATTCCCCCGCGGCGAACCGGCGGAGGCCCTGGTGGATCGCGGCGGCCAGCTGGCCCCGCCACCGGGGGTCTTGCAGCCTGCGGCGGTCGTCGGGGTTGCTGAGGAAACCCACCTCCACCAGCACGGCCGGGCAGTGGCACAACCGCAGAACGAAGTAGTCAGCGGCCAGGGCCTCCCGGTAGTTCTCGGGCTGCAGGCGCACCAGCTCCTGCTGGATGAGCAGGGCCAGGCGGCGGCTGGCCTGGGAGGAGGGGTGGAAGAAGGTCTGCGCTCCGAACTGGGAGGGGTCCGGGTAGCTGTTGGCGTGGATGCTCACGAAGGCCCGGGCCTCGCCGGCCAGGGCCTGCTGCAGGCGCACCTCCAGGGAGCGGCGAGCGCCGGTCCAGGGAAGGTCGTCGGAGGCCCGGGTGAGCACCACCCGGGCGTCCTCCTGCTCCAGGTACGCCTGCAGGCGCAGGGCCACGTCCAGGTTGATGTCCTTCTCCAGCAGGTCCCCGTAGCGCACGCCGCTGTCCGCTCCGCCGTGGCCGGGATCCAGCGCCACCACCCACCCCGCCAGCGGAGACGGCCCGCCCGGCGTGCGGGCCGGCGAGACGGCAGGCAGCAGCTGGCGGGCCATCTCCACAGCGACGGCGGCCGCGCCCACCAGGATGAGACCGAACCGCCAGGCTACGGCCAGCCGCACCCTCTCGGCCCCCGGGGGAACCCCTATGACGGGCGCCGGCATTCCATGCCCTCAGGCAGGCCGGTCCTCTTGCAGCAGGCACACCAGCCGGTGCAGGATGCGGCCCGTGGCCCCCCAGATCACCCGGCCCCGGTACTCCCACACGTAATCGGTGACCGGCTCCCCCTCCCGCCACAGAAGCCGCGTGCTGCGGTGGGCAGGGTCCACCAGCCAGCCCAGCGGAACCCAGAACAGCTCGGCCACCTCCGCCGGGTTGGGGAGGAACGGGTAGGGGGTTCGGGTCACCAGGCCCACCACCGGGGTGATCCGGTAGCCGGTGCCGGTGATGTGGTCGTCCAGAACGCCCAACAGCTCCACGTCCCGGGGGTCCAGGCCGATCTCCTCCCGGCTTTCCCGCAGGGCGGTGGAGGCCGGCCCCGCATCGGAGGGGTCCACCGTGCCCCCCGGAAAGGCGATCTGTCCCCTGTGGGCTTCCACCCGGTCGGTGCGCCGGATGAGCACCAGGTGTTCCTGGCCGTCCACCAGGTACACGGGCACCAGCACCGCGGCGGGCCGGGCCGCCGAGTACCAGGCCCGCCGGGGCCGATAGCCGGCCAGGCGCCTTCGCAGGCGAAGCAGCAGCGACTCGTCGTCCATAGGTGCCTTAACCCCTGTTCACCCGGCTTGCCCCACCGGAAGGCACCGCCACAGCCCCGCCGGCCGCGGCCGTGACCACCACGGCCCACAGCCACCCGTACAGCGCCTCGGCGGCCAGCGCCGCGACCGGGTGGGTCAGGGGCCCTTCCAGCTGGGGCACCAGCCGGCGGTAGCTCAACGGCCCCCACACGGCCGCGTATTCCAGCCCGGCAAAGACCACGGCCAGCACCACCCGGGCCGCCGTGCCCGAGCGGGCCCGGACAACCCGGGTCCGGGTCGCCCCGGCGGCCAGCAGCGCCCCCCACAGCCCGTACAGCCCCACCATGCCGGCCAGGGCCACCCACTTGGCGGCGAAGCCCAGCACCCGGGTAGCCCACCGGAACAACTCCATGGGCACCCGGTCGAAGAGCAGCTGGGCCAGAAGTTCGGGAACCCAGCTCCCTCCCAGCCAGAAACGGGCCAGGGCCTGGACGCTGCAGACGGCCAGGCTGCCCAGAAGCCCTGCGGCGGCAACCCGCAGGGCTGCACGCGCTCCCACGGCCGGCAACCCTCCTGACCGGGGGGTGGGTTCGGCGCGACGGTGTCCCGTACCCCTGTCCGGCCGTTCCGGGATGGCTGTCCTGTCCGATCCGGGTCGTCGGACCATGGATGGCATGCGGGGCGGGAGATATGTTCGGGTTGGATACCGTGGGGGGCATGGTAGCTCCAAAAAGAAAGCGGTCCTGGTTTCAAGCGCCAGGAGATGGGGTGGTATCCTTGCAGGCCAGGCCCAAACTTTCCATCGTGCTGCTGTCGCCCGAGCTGCCCAAGCTGCAGGCCGGAAGCCTGATGGCGTCGGTGGCGGCGGCGTCCGGCATGGAGGTGAACGTCTTCGTCTCCATGGGGGCCCTGGGGCAGTTCCGCCGCCAGGTGGTGGAGCGCCGGGAATTTGCGGCAGCCCAGGACGAGGTGAGCCAGGCACTGCTGAAGTCGGGGGCGCCGCTGTTCCCCGAGCTTCTGCGCCAGGGCAAGGAGCTGGGCGAACTGCACGTGTTCGCCTGCGCCATGGCCGCTGACCTGATGGGGTGGAGCCGGGACGAGTTCGTGGACGTGGTGGAGGACGTCATCGGGGTGGCGGCCTTCTTCGGCCGCTCGGAGGGCGCCACCATCCTGACCCTGTGACAC
>DATCLL010000071.1:0-9867 GCA_036563935.1 Limnochordales bacterium
GGCTACCGCCTGCGCCGCGGGCACCAGAAGCTCCGACAGGTCCACCCGGTCCCGCATGCGCGCCTGTTCCAGCAGGTCCGACCGGCCTACCAGGTCCTGGGTGCGCCGCGCCCCGAGCCGGGCCGTCAGCTCCCGCAGCGCCTCCCCCATCTGAACCAGAAGGGTGGCCAGGTGCGAGGCGGCCAGATCCACCTCCCGGGGCACGAACCGCTTGAGGCCCCGGCGCATGGCCTCCTCCACCGTCTCGATCTGGGTGGCGATCCCCACGTGGCAGGTGTCCAGCTGGCAGCCCCGGCAGATGGTGCAGCCCACCGCCACCATGGCCAGGGTTCCAAATCCCACCCGGTTGGCGCCCAAAAGCACCATCTTCAGGACGTCCGCCGCGTTGCGCATGCCGCCGTCCGCCCACAGTTCCACCCGGTCCCGGATCCCTGCGGCCACCAGCGCCCGGTGGCTTTCCACCACTCCCAGCTCCGCGGGCAACCCCACGTGGCGCAGCGCGTGCATGCGGGCGGCGCCGGTGCCCCCGTCGAAGCCGCTGAGGTTGATGATGTCCGCGCCCGCCTTGGCGATGCCCACCGCGATGGTGCCGATGCCGGGCACCACGGGCACCTTCACCGCGATGCGGGAGTGCGGGCTGATGGTCTTCAGCTCGTCGATGAGCTGGGCCAGGTCTTCAATGGAGTAGATGTCGTGGTTGTTGGAGGGCGAGATGAGGTCGATGCCCACCCGGGCGTTGCGGGCCCGGGCTACCTTGGCCGACACCTTCTTGCCGGGCAGGTGCCCGCCCTCACCCGGCTTGGCCCCCTGCCCGATCTTGATCTCGATGACCCAGGCACCGTTGAGCATCTCCGCGTGGACGCCAAACCGCCCGGACGCGACCTGGATGCCCCGGTGGCGGGGATAGCGCCCCACCAGGTCCGGGATCTCGCCGCCTTCCCCGTTGAGGCAGACGATGTTGGCCTGCCGGGCCGCCTCCAGGTAGGCCCGGTATGCCGCCTCCCCCTGGGAGCCGAAGGACATGGAGGCGATGACGAAGGGCATGGAGTGTTCCCCGATGGAGATGTCCACCTCCCGGGGATCGACGGCCGGCCCTCTCCCCTCCCGCTCCACCACCCGCAGGTCCAGCACATGGCGCAGCGCCACGGGGTTGTCCCGCTCCAGGCTGTCCATGCGAGCCGCCACGTCCGAATAGGGGATTTCGCCCCGGGCGGCCTGCCCCAGCATCTTCCAGATCCGGGGATAGTACCGGAACGGCCGCACCAGCCCGCCGCCCTTGGGCTGGGCCAGGAGCTCCCTGCGCCGCCGGACATCCTGCTCCAGCTCCGCAAAGCCCACCCCGGCCGCCTGGGAGCCGGCGTAGCCCTCGATCTCCAGGACCTCCAGCAGCTCCGGCTTGAGCCCGATGGCCGAGAACAGCCGGGCGTAGCCCCGCAGTTCGTGGATGCCCAGGGTGGAGATGACCTTCTCCATCCCCTTCTGCAGGGCCGAACACAGGCGGCTTGCGCCCTCCGCCGCGCTGCGACCGGAGCGCTGCGCGGCCCGCGCCGCCTGCTCCAGCATCATCCACGGGCAGACGGCATCGGCCCCCAACCCCAGGCAGACCACCACGTCGTGGAGGTTGCGCAGCGCCCCGCTGCGCACCACGATCCCCACCCGCCTGCGCAGCCCCGCTGCCCGGCGCAGGGCCCGGTCCACGGCGGCCACCGCCAGGTGGGGATCCACCCAGCTGCCCTCCTCATCCGCAAAGACACCGCCGTCATCCAGCACCACCAGGCGCCGCCCGCTGGAGGCAGCCTCGCACGCCTCCCGGGCCAGCCGCGCCAGCGCCCGGGGCAGGCTGCCGTCGCTGGCCCGCTGCCGCATGGGGATGACCACGGCGGAAAGCAGGGCGTTCAGGTCCTCCCACGCCAGGGTGTCCCACTCCGCGGCCACCCTCCGGCAGTCGTCCAGGGAGAGCGCGCTGCTCCCCGCCGGCCAGCCGCCGATGACGATGGGCACCCGCAGCTCCACCACGCCGCCTTCCCGGCGGCTGTCCCTGCCCACCAGGGGCGGACGGGCGCCCACCACCACCCGGGTGGAGAAGTGCTCGATCTCCCGCTCCCGGTCGATGGCGGGGTTGGTGACCACCGCCACCGTCTCCTTGAAGAAGTCCGCCAGGTTGTGCAGCTCGGGGCTCAGCGCGGCCAGGGGCGCGTCGTATCCCAGCGAGCCGATGGGTTCCGCGCCGGTGGCCGCCATGGACTCCAGGATCTCCACGTCCTCGTTCTGCCAGGCCCAGACCTCCATGAGGCGCCGCAGGGCCTCCTCCTGGGAACCCTGGCCGGCCCCGTTGCCGTTGGAGGCAGGCGCCCTGCCCTCCCCGGAAGCCTCTGCGGCCCCCTCCGGGATGGCGTCCCGGGCCGAACCCGCAGCCGGCACGGCCTCGGCCCGGGCCGCCAGGATGAACCGCCGCCACCCTTCCGGATGGCCCACCCGCCGCTGCCAGCGTTCCACCACCCGGGCCTGAAGCTCCGGGTACTCCACCACCTCCACGCCCTGGGGCGTGAGGTGGATGCCCAGCTTCTCCCCCGGCGACAGGGGCTTCGGGTCGTCCAGCAGCTCGCCGGTGGGCACCACGCCGGGCTCGGACGCCATCACCACGAAGTGCTCCGCCGGCACGTACCACAGGGGGCGCAGCCCCAGCGCGTCCACGCTCATCACCGCGTCGTGGCGGTGGCGGGCGAAGACCGCCGCCGGCCCCTGGGCGAACGGGCCCCAGGCCTGGCGGAAGTACATGTACAGGTCCTGCCACTCGGGCGGGTAGCGCTTCACCTCGTTGATGATGGGCGGAAAGAGAATCTCCATGGCTTCGGGCAGGGAAAAGCCGAAGCGGTGGATGAGAGCGTCCAGGGTGCGGTTGAGGTTCTGGGAGTCGGAGCCGCCCTGGACGATGGGGATGCCCAGGGCCTGGGCCTCCATGCACAGGCGCCGGATGGTGTTGATCTCGCCGTTGTGGGCCAGCAGGCTGAAGGGCTGGGCCCGCTCGAAGGTGGGGGTGGTGTTGGTGGAGTACCGGTTGTGGCCGATGACGGCCCGGGTCTCGAAGTCCGGGTTGCCCAGGTCGGGGTAGTACCCCACCAGCGCGTCCACGTCACCCCTCACCTTGTACACCGCCGTGTGGGCGCTGCACGAGAGCACGTGCACCTCGGGCAGCCGGGCCTCCAGGGCCATGGCCACCTCGAACAGCCGGCTGCCCACCGAGGCCACCAGCCGCGCCGGGGCCGCCTCCAGGGAGACGTCCCCCTCCAGGTCCCACAAAAACGGCTCCCACTGGTCCGACGAGACCGGGGGCTTCACCCGCAGGGCCAGCTGCCAGAACTGGGGCCGGTTCTGGCGGGCCCGGGGGCCCAGGGCGGCCGGGTCCACCTCCTCGACCCGTGCCGCCAGCACCTCCACGCCCCACCGGGCCAGAACCGGCTCCATGCGCCGCAGGAGCTCCCTGCCGGCCTGCGGCGGCACGAACAGGTGGGCCACCCCGAAGGCCGGCGACCAGGCCAGCTTGGGGTCGTGGCCCGCCGCCTGCAGCCGCCGGGCCCACAGCCGGCGCGGGATGTCCGTGAGCACCCCGCACCCGTCACCTTCCCCGTCCACGCAGCCGGAGCGGTGATGAAGGCTGCGCAGGGCGGCCAGCGCCCTGTCCAGGGCAGCCCGGCTGGGCTGGGGATTGCGGGAGAAGAACGCGACGAGACCGCAGTTGCCGTGCTCGTACCGGGCGGCGTAGTCTTGAGGGTTCCGGCCAGCCATCCACAACGGCCGCAAGCTGTCCATCAGGCACCCCACCGGAGGGCCCGGACAGGGCGTCGGATCACATTTGACCCGGCTGGACAAGGCTTGACCCGCGAGCGGTAAGGAAAAAAGCGCCAGCTCGGCCCCGCCCGAGCGTGAATGGCGTCACTTTTGCTGGCCATTGTAGACGGCACGGGGCCCGGGCGCAAGCATGCATGGGCAAGTATACCTGTATACTTCTCGGCTTCCCCTCTTCCGCCGCCTCCCCCGCGCCCCCTCCCCCCGCACCCCCTACCCACCTCCGGGCCCCTCACCCCGCCTCGGGCAGGGGAGCCGGGGGCCCCACCACCACCGTGAACTCGCCCCGCACGGGCCAGCGCTGCTCCCGGGCCTGGCGGGCCAGCTCGGGCAGGCTGGCCCGGTAAACGGCCTCGTGGAGCTTGGTCAGCTCCCGGGCCACCACCGCCGGCCGCTCACCCAGCGTCTGCGCCATGTCCGCCAGGGCCTCGGCCAGCCGGTGGGGCGCCTCAAAGAAGACCAGCACGCAGTCCAGCTCCCGAAGCTGAGCGAGCCTTCGCCGGCGCTGGGCTCCCTTGCGGGGCAGGAACCCCTCCACGAAGAAGGGCGGCACCGGAAAACCGGAGACGGCCAGGGCCGCAGTCACCGCCGACGGCCCCGGAACCACACTGACGGGGATGCCTTCCCTGGCCGCCAGCTCCACCAGCTCGGCGCCGGGGTCGGAGATGGCCGGCATGCCGGCGTCCGTCACCAGGGCCACCTGTTCGCCCTGCCGCATGCGGGCCACCAGCCGCCGGGCCTGCCAGCGGGCGTTGTGCTCGTGGTAGCTCACCAGGGGCTTGCGGATGTCGAAATGGCTGAGCAGCTGCAGGGTGCGCCGGGTGTCTTCGCTGGCCACCAGGTCGACCCCGCGCAGCACCTCCAGCAGGCGCAGGGTCACGTCCTGGAGGTTGCCGATGGGACTGCCGCACACCCACAGCCGCCCTACGCCAGGGGAAGCCGGCCCGTGGCCGCCAGCCGGCGCAGGCTCATCCACAGCCAGTCCATCACCAGCCGGCGGCTGGCGTACTCGTTCACCATCCGCCGGGCCACCAGCATGTGCTGCAGCCCCTGCGCCACCGCCCCCGCTCCTGCCCGGCTCATCCGGCCGGCGGCGGCCGCCGCCCCGGCCCGCTCCGTCCACAGCCACATCATCGCGCACAGGGTGGCATCCACCTCCGCCAGGTCGGCCCCCTCCAGGCGCTGGGCCAGCCGGTCCAGCTCCGGGGGCGGATCGGCCAGGGCCCTCCGCAGCCATTCCGCAGCCGCCTGCACCGCCCGGTCCGGGCCCTGCGCCCCCAGGGCTGCCGCAGGCCGTCCCCGGGCGGCCCGCGCCCGCTCCAGGGCCTGCGGCTGGGGCATGCCCCTGGCCGCAAGCTCGCGGGCCAGTTCCGCCACCGGCAGCGGGGCCACGTACTGCACCATGCAGCGGGATTGCACCGTGGGCAGCACCAGCCCCCGATCCCGGGCCACCAGCACCACCAGCGTGCCCTCCGGAGGCTCCTCCAGCACCTTCAACAGACCGTTGGCCGCCTCCGGGGTCAGCTGCTCGGCCTGGTCCACCACCGCGGCCTTGCGCCGCCGGCGCACCGGGGTGAGCTCCAGCCACCGCCGCAGCTCCTGCACCTGGGCCAGGGTGAGGTGGCCCGCCCGGCTCGCCGGCGCCACGGCCAGCCGATCCGGGTGCGCGCCCCGGCGCGCCGCCTGGCACGAGGGGCACTGCCCGCAGGCGCCGCCCCGCTCGGGCGCGTCGCACAGCCAGGCGGCCGCCACCACCCCCGCCAGCGTGGTCTTGCCCACCCCCTCGGGGCCGTACAGCAGCAGCGCGTGGGTCATGCGCTGGCGGGCCAGGGCAGCCCGCAGCGCCCCCACCACCCTGGGGTGGGCGATGACCTCGTCCCAGCGCACCGCAGCGCCCTGCTCGCCCCGCTCACCGGACCAGGTCAAGGAGCAGCCCCCTGATCTCCGAAAGCCGCGCCGCGATGGCCAGGCTGTCCCGGTGGCGGGCCAGCACCTCCCGGGCCAGCCGGTCTACCTGCTCGTGCACGCAGCGCACCACCACGTGCAGCCGCCGCACGCCCCGCACGTCCAGGCGGGTGGCGCGCTCCACCCGGTAGCTGCCCGGCAGCGCCAGCTCCAGGAAACGCCGCACGGCCTCCCGGTAGTCGAACAGGGTGCGCTCCCCGGGGCAGCGGCGAAGGGCCTCCGCCGCCTCGTCCACCGCCGCCAGGGCCTTCTCCAGGTCTTCCCGCTGGCGCCGCTGGGCCAGCAGGAGTTCTGTGTTGAAGGAAGGAAGGGGCTTTTCCACCTCGTCTCGGGCGCGCAGCCGCCCCCCGCCCGCCGGCCTGCTGATGCCGGCGGGCCGGCGGCGACCCGGGGACGGATCCAGCCGAGCCCGCTCCACCCGGCTCTTCCTCCCCGCAGGGGCGGCTCAGATGCGCTCGAACCGCTCCACGGCCACCACGAACACCGTAGCCGCCCCCACCTCCACCTCGGAGGCGCCCCCGGGCAGGCGCTGCAGCCGGTGGCGGCACACCTCCCGGATGCAGGACAGGGCCTGCTCCAGCTGGTGGTCTTCCACGCCCACCAGCAGGGTGGTGTTCCCCTGGCGGAGAAAGCCGCCCGTGCTGGCCAGCTTGGTGGCCCGCAGGCCTACCTTCACCAGCCGCTCCATGAGGGCCGGGGCGTCCGCATCCTGCACCACGGCCACCAGAAGCTTCACGCTCATCCCGCCCCCCTGCCCGGGCCACGGGCCACAAGCGCAGCCAGCCTCTCACCCAGGCGCTCCATGAACGCCGCCACCACCTGCCGGTGCAGCTCGGCCCGGCTGGGGCCCACGGCCTGCAGAACCACGATGCGCCGGGGTTCTTCGGCAGCCAGGGCCAGATATCCCTGGCGCACCCGCCGGAAAAACTCCTGCCCCCGGCCCTCGATGCGATCGCCGGGCGCCTGCGGCCGTCCCAGGGCCCGGTCCTCGGGCCGGTCCAGCAAAAAGGTGAGGTCCGGCACCAGCCCCCCGGTGGCCAGGGCGTTCACCTGCTCCACCAGCCGCCGCTCCACTCCGAGCCCGAAGGCCTGGTAGGCCACCGTGGAGTCCGCGTAGCGCTCGCACACCACCACACAGCCGCGCTCCAGGGCCGGCCGCACCACGCGGGCCACATGCTGGGCCCGGTCGGCGGCCAGCGCCAGAAGCTCGGCCATGGGCACCAGCTCCTCGCCCGCCCGGCCCAGCACCACCGACCGCAGCCGCCGCCCGGCCGGGGTTCCCCCGGGCTCCCGGGTGTGCACCACTGGCAGCCCCATGCGACGCAGGTAGGCGGCCAGCCGCCGGGCCTGGGTGCTCTTGCCCGTGTCGTCCAGCCCTTCGAAGGTGACGAACAGGCCCCGCGCCGGCCCCGTCCCCGGCGCCGGCCCCGTCCCCGGCACCGGCGCCGGACTCGGCCCCGACCCCCACCCCGCCTTCGGCCCCACCCCCGGCCCCACCGCGGCCCGGCTCAATCGGTCTCCTCCGGCAGCACCAGCACCCGGCGGTTGGGCTCCTCGCCGATGCTGGTGGAGCGCAGGCGGTAGCGCTCGATGAGCTCATGCTGCAGCTTGCGGATGTAGGCCGACTGGGGGCTCAGCTCCACGGGCCGGGCCAGCATCCGGGCCTGTTCTACGGCCCGCTGGGCCTCCAGGAGCGCCCGCGCGCTGGGGTCCGTGAGGAACTGCTTTTCCAGGAACTGCTGGATCTGCGTGAGGGTGTTGGAACGGATGACGTGGATGGGCAGTCCCCGCCGCTCCGCCTCCTTCAGCCGCTTGGGCATCTTGCGGTACTGCCCCTTCAGGGTCAGCACCATGTCCGCCTGCTCCAGCTCGCCCACCAGCTGCACCGGAACCGGACAGGACAGAAGCGCCCGCTGCAGGCGGCTCAGGCTCACCGCGTAGGGGAACAGCCGCACCGGACGGCTTCCTCCCACCGGCCGTCCCGGCGCGCCCGAACCCCCCATCCGCGCCGCCTCGCCGTCCTGCCCGCTCTGCGCCGCAGGCCCGGCCGCCCCGCGCACGGCCCGCTCCAGGGGAAGCCTGGGCTGCCCGTCCTCGCCGCCCGCCCTCGGCCCGGGCGCAACGCCCCGTTCCCCTGGCGCCGCCGTCGCCTGCTCGCCGGCGCCGGCATCGGCCTGCGCCGCAGGCCGCACCGCGGGCTGCACCTCGATGCCCCCGTCTGGCCGGCGCACCCGCACCTCCGGCCGGGGAGCCACGCCCCGCAGCATCAGGTCCACGGTGGCGGCCACGTCGTGGTGCACCGCCAGCCGGTCCCGGTCCTGGATCTCCACCACCACGTCGAAGGTGGGCGGCGCCTTGCGCTCCAGAACCGTCTTCTGGGTTCCGCGCCGGCGGGCCTCCTCGTCGCCCAGGGTCACCGCCTGGATGCCGCCCACCAGGTCGCTGAGGGTGGGGTTCAGCACCAGGTTGTCCAGGGTGTTGCCGTGCGCGGTGGCCACCAGCTGCACGCCCCGCTCCGCGATGGTGCGGGCCGCCTGGGCCTCGGCCTCGGTTCCGATCTCGTCGATGACGATGACTTCGGGCATGTGGTTCTCCACGGCCTCGATCATGACCCGGGCCTGCAGGTCCACCCGGGGCACCTGCATGCGGCGGGCATGCCCGATGCCGGGGTGGGGCACGTCCCCGTCGCCGGCGATCTCGTTGGAGGTGTCCACCACGATGACCCGCTTGTGGAACTCGTCGGCCAGCACCCGGGCCACTTCCCGCAGCAGGGTCGTCTTGCCCACTCCCGGCCGGCCCAAAAGCAGAATGTTCTTGCCCGTCTCCACCACATCCCGCAGGATGTCGATAACCCCGAAGACCGCCCGGCCTACCCGGCAGGTGAGCCCGATGATCTCCCCGTTGCGGTTGCGGATCGCGGAGATGCGGTGCAGGGTGCGCTCGATGCCGGCCCGGTTGTCCTCCCCGAAGTCCCCCACCCGGCGCACCACGTAGTCGATGTCCTCCCGGGTGACGAAGTCGTCGCTGAGGTAGAC
Source organism: Limnochordales bacterium (assembly GCA_036563935.1). Taxonomy (GTDB): domain Bacteria; phylum Bacillota; class Limnochordia; order Limnochordales; family Geochordaceae; genus DATCLL01. The sequence continues at coordinate 8,847 of DATCLL010000071.1, forward strand.
GAATCCCCCGGGGAACCGGGCTTCCGGCTGGCGGCCCAGGTCCAGCACCACCTCCACCAGCTCGCCCAGGTTCTCCATGGCCTCCAGCTCCACCCGGATGTGGGGGGGCAGCACCTCCAGGAGCTGCGCGAGATTGTCCACCACTTCCCGCCGCCTCGGCGCCCCTGCCGCGCTCAACGGCCATCACCCCGAACCGTCATCCTGGTCCCACCACCCAAAGGCCGCAAGCCCCGTCTCCCGACCAGCTCTGCACCTCGGCCCCCGCCTCCCGGGCTGCCCGAACCCACCGGGCCACCTCGGCGGTGACCCGCTCCCCGGGAGCCACCACCGCAATCCCGGGGGGATACGGGGTGACGGCCTCCGCCGCCACCTCGCCGGGCGCCCGCTCCCACGGGACCCACCGGGCCCTTTCCAGGAACGCCTCCCGGGGGGTCAGCACCGCCTCGCCGGGCGGCGGCAGGCGGGCCAGCAGGCGCTGGCGGGCCCGAAGCTGCCGGCCCCTGCGGGCCGCTTCGGCCACCGCTACGGCCGCTGCGGCCGCGCCGGCCGGGCCCGCACCGGCGCCGGCCAACCTGGCCGCCTGCTGCCGCCACAGGGCCGCAAAGGCCTCGCCGGCCCGCTGCGCCGTAGCGGCGTCGTCGGCTCCGGTGAACACCAGCACCACCCGGCGGGCGTCGGCCATCTCCGGCCACAGGCCATGGTCTTCCATCAGCCGTCGCTGCGCCTCAAACCCGCTCATGCCGGCCTCGGTCACGTCCACCACCAGCCGGGTCTCATCCAGAAGCCACGGCGACGGCAGATCTGCCGGGCGCAGGCACCGGAAAGGGCCGGCCGCCTCGATGCGCTCCCGGGCCTCCTGCGCGGCGGCCAGAGCCTGCCTGCAGCGTGCCCTGCCCTGGCGCTGCATGGCCTCGGCCAGCTGTTCCAGGGAGGCCAGAAGGGCAGGGTTGGGGCTGGTGCTCTGCACCATGGCCAGGCAGGCGGCCACCCGTCCCGCCTGCGGCCAGAGGGGGGCTGCTTC
>DATCLL010000072.1:0-7715 GCA_036563935.1 Limnochordales bacterium
CCATCAAGTTGGGCATTGTGGCCTACGTGGTGCCCTTTGCCTTCGTTCTCCACCCCGAGATGCTGACCTTTCAGACATGGTGGCGGGTGCTGGCCGACGTCCCGCTGGTGGCGGCAGGGGCGCTGCTGCTGGCTGCCGGCCTGGAAGGACACCTGCTGGGCAGGCTGGGCCCTGCACGGCGTGCGGCGCTTATCGTCCTGGGCACGGTCGCGCTGGTTCATCCGGCGCTGTGGGTGAAGTTGGTGGCCGCCTGCCTGGGCGCCGTGGCGGGCGCCCTGGAGCGGAGAGCGGGCCGGCCGGGGTGGGCGCTGTTCGCCGCGGGCAAGACGGCCGCGGGGGACGGGTGAGGAGGCCGAGGGGCCCCGGCCGGGACGCGTGCCGGGGCACCGGGGGGCTGCAGGCCGGTGGACGTGCTGGGGAGCTTGCTCATCGGGGTCTCCTACGGCTGGGTGCTGTTCCTGGTGGCCGTGGGGCTGTCGGTCATCTTCGGCCTCATGGGGTTTGTGAACCTGGCCAGCGGCTCCTTTTACATCCTGGGAGCGTACGTGGCCATCTCCGTCGCCCGGGCCACGGGCAGCTTTGCTGCGGCGCTGGCGGCGGGAGGGGCGGCCACGGCGGTGCTGGGGGTGGCCATGGAGAAGGCCTTTCTCAAGCGCCTGCACGGCAAGCTGCTGGAGCAGGTGCTGCTCACCCTCGGGATCGCGTACGTGGTGCAGGACATGGCCCGGTGGCTGTGGGGAGCCCAGCCCATGGCCCTGCCGCCTCCGCCGGGGCTGGACGGCTCGGTGACGGTGGCGGGCCTCACCCTGCCGGCCTACCGCCTGGCGCTGGTGGCGGTGGGAACCGTTTTGGGGTGCGCGGCGTGGGCCCTGTTGGAGCGCACCCGCCTGGGGGCATACGTGCGGGCGGGGGTGGACGACCTGGAGACGCTGAAGTCCCTGGGCGTCAACACCTCCGCGGTGTTCACCGCCGTTTTCGCCCTGGGCGCGTTCCTGTCGGGGCTGGGAGGGGCGCTGGGCGCGGTGGTGACGGGCGTGGCCCCCGGGATGGACTTTGAGATGCTCATCCTCGCGCTGGTGGTGGTGGTGTTCGGGGGGCTGGGCAGCGTCGCGGGAGCCATCGCGGGAAGCCTGGTGCTGGGCGTGGTGGACAGTCTGGTGAAGGAGCTGTGGCCACAGGCAGCCCTGTTCGTGGTGTACGGCCTGATGGCACTGGTTCTGGTGGTGCGTCCCCAGGGGCTGCTGGGGAGGTCGTTCCGGTGAGCCCCGCCTTTCGTCTGAGCCCCGCCTTTCGTCACGCCCCACGGGGCGGCAGGGGCTGGCCAGGACGGGCGGCGGCCGCGCTGGCCGGCGGGGCGGCGGCTCTGGTCGGGCTGCCCCTGGTGGTGGGCGAGTACGGCCTGGGGTTGCTGACGGAGATGCTGGCCTTCGCCGTGTTCGCCATGAGCCTGGACCTGCTTCTGGGGTTTGCGGGGTTGAGTTCCCTGGGGCATGCGGCCTTTTTCGGGCTGGGGGGGTACACGGTGGGCCTGCTGGCCCGCCACGGCGGGTTCGAGTCGGTGGCGGGCCTGGGGGTGGCGGTGCTGGCGGCCGTGCTGGTGGCGGCGGTGTTCGCTCCCCTGGTGCTGCGGGCTTCCGGGGCATACTTCCTCATGCTCACGCTGGCCCTGGGGCAGCTCCTGTACGGCATGGCGTGGCTGTGGAGGCCCGTTACAGGCGGCGACGACGGGCTGTCGGGGATCCCCCGCCCCCAGCTGCCCTTCTGGGGCGGGCTTTTGTATGACGACCGGGCCTTTTACTACTTCGCCCTGGCCGTGGCGGGCCTGGCCGCTGCCAGCATGGTGTGGGTCGTGCGCAGCTCCTTCGGCCTTGCCCTGCGCGGCATCCGGGACAACGAGGCGCGGATGACCAGCCTGGGCTACCACGGGTGGCTGTACAAGTACGCCGTGTACGTGCTGGCAGCCGGGTACGCGGCGCTGGGCGGGGCCCTGTACGCGTACTACTTCGGTTACATCAGCCCGCATCACCTGGGATGGGCGTTGTCCGGGGAGGCCATGGTGATGGTGATCCTGGGCGGCGCGGGAACCCTGTGGGGCCCGGTTCTGGGGGCGGTGCTGGTGATCCTGCTCCGCTACGAGGTGAGCTCGTACACGGAGCGATGGCTCACCGTGCTCGGCCTGGTGTTCGTGCTGGTGGTGCTGTTTGCGCCGCAGGGAGTCGCCGGCATGCTGCGGCGGTTTTCGACGCGGCTGGGACCGCTCGGCCGGGCAGGCCTTCAGGCGCAACAGGCCGGCTCCGAGGCGGCGGTGGTGGCGGCGCCGCTGCGGCCGCCGTTGCAGGCTGCGCCGGGCCGCAAAAGGGCAGGTTGGTAAGGCCGTGGAGCAACCGGCGGGCAGCAGGGAAGTCCTGCGGGTGGAGGGGATCTGCAAGGACATCGCCGGGGTGCGCATCCTGGATGAGGTGAGCCTGACGGTGCGGGCCGGGGAGCGCCGGGCGGTCATCGGTCCCAACGGCGCCGGCAAGACGAGCCTCTTCCGCATCATCGCCGGGGAGATGCCGCCAACCCGGGGCAGGGTGTTTTTCATGGGGGAGGAGGTTACCCGCCAGCCGGCCTACCAGCGGGCGTGCAAGGGGATGGCCCGGACCTTCCAGCAGACGGCGGTCTTCTCGGAGCTGACCGTGCTGGAGAACGTGATGCTGGCCTGCCAGCAGCGCCGCCATCCCCTCCTGGGGCTCCTGCAGGCCGTGCACCGGGATCGGGCCACGCGGCATGCCGCCGAGCAGGTGCTGGAGGACTGGGCGCTGTCCCGGTGGGCAGGCCGCCCCGCCCGGGAACTCCCGTATGGCATCCAGCGACGGCTGGAGCTGGCCATGGCCTTTGCCCGGCGCCCGCAGCTTCTGCTGCTGGACGAACCCACGGCCGGCCTGGCCGCCGCCGACGTGGAGGAGCTGGTGCAGCGCATCGCGGCCATCCCCCGAACCGTCACGGTGGTCTTCATCGACCACAACATGAAGACGGTCTTTTCGGCCGCCGACCGCATCACGGTCATGCACCACGGCCAGGTGCTGGCGGAGGGGATGCCCGCGGAGATCCGGGAGAACCCCGCCATCCAGGAGGCCTACCTCGGGGTGGGGGGAGTAGCCCGTGCTGTCGGTGGTTGACGTGCACGCCGGGTACGGCGACAGCCTGGTGCTGAAGGGCCTCTCCCTCCAGGTGGGCGAGCGGCAGGTGGTGGCCCTGCTGGGGCGCAACGGGGCGGGCAAGACCACGGCGCTGCGGGCCATCATGGGCCTCATCCCGGTGCGCAGGGGAACCATCACCTGGAGGGGCGAGCCCACCCACGCCCTGCGGCCTTACGAGATCGCGCGGCGGGGGATCAGCCTGATTCCCCAGGGGCGGCGCATCTTCTCCTCGCTCACGGTGCTGGAGAACCTGGTCATCGGCCACAGGCGGGGTGGGCCCGAGGGCTGGAGCGTGGCCCGCATCTTCCAGCTGTTCCCTGTGCTCCGGCAGCGAGCCGGGATCGGCGGGGCCCGGCTCAGCGGCGGCGAACAGCAGATGCTGGCCATCGGCCGGTCGCTGATGACCCAGCCGGCGCTGCTTTTGTGCGACGAGCCCTCCGAGGGCCTGGCTCCCGCCATCGTGCGGCGGGTGGCGGAGGTGCTGGCGGAGCTACGGGCGCGGGGCCTGTCCATCCTGCTGGTGGAGCACAACCTGGAGCTGGCTCTGACTCTGGCCGACGAAGTCTACATCCTGGACGACGGTAGGGTGGCCTACCACGGAACCCCGGCGCAACTGGCCCGGGACCGGGAAACCCAGTTGCGCTACCTGGGTGCCAGCGCCTGATGGGCCCTGGCGGCCGTGCGCCATACCCGAACGAGGCCGTTGTGCCGTCAGGCGGGGTCCCGTAGCGTGGAAATAGGTGGTGGCGGCTGTTGCGCACGGTTTCCGTGCACGGGTCCGGTGAGGTGGCATGATGGCCATACCGCTACCGTTGGTCATGATGCAGCTGCTGAACAGCCTGTCGTACGCCATGCTGCTGTTCCTGCTGGCGGCAGGGCTGTCCCTCATCTTCGGGGTGGCGCGGGTGGTCAACCTGGCCCACGGCGCCTTCTACATGATGGGGGCCTACCTGGGGCTGGCCGCCCAACGCCTGCTGGGCGACTTCTGGGCGGCCCTGGTGCTGGTGCCGCCGGCGGTGGGGCTGGCGGGCGTGGCGGCGGAGCGGCTGCTGCTGCGGCAGTTGCACGGGCGTCCCCTGGAGCAGGTGCTGGTGACGGTGGGGGTGGGGTTTATCCTGGCGGACCTGATCCGGGCCGGGTTCGGCGCGGCCGTGCGGTCGGTTCCGCCTCCTCCGGCTCTTTCGGGCCCGGTAGAGCTGTTCGGGCTCATCTACCCCGCATACCAGCTGTTCGTGCTGGCGTTGGGCGTCGGGCTGTTCGTGGCGGTGCGGGTGCTGCTGATGCGTACGGCGTGGGGCGTGCGGGTGCGGGCCGTGACCGCAGACCCTCAGGTGGCGGCTTCGCTGGGCATCCATCCCGGCCGGGTGAGCGCCGTCACCTTCGGGGTGGGCACGGCGCTGGCCGCGCTGGGCGGGATGGTGGGGGCTCCCATCATCGCCCTGGCGCCGGGGCTGGATGCCCAGATGACCCTGCTGGCCCTCATCGTGGTGGTCATCGGAGGGCTGGGGCAGGTGGAGGGATCCTTTTGGAGCGCACTGCTGGTGGGCCTGGTGGACGGGTTCGGGAGGCTGTTTTTCTCCCAGGTGGCCCTGTTCCTGATCTTCGCCCTGATGGCCCTGGTGCTGGCCCTGCGACCGCAGGGGCTGCTGGGGCGCAGCCTGTCCTGACTGGGGCGGACGAGCGGGTCGGGTTGCCGGCGCGGCGGGTCCCGGCGGCCACCTCGTGGCTGGCCGGGCTGGCGGTCGCCGGCATGGCGGTTGTGCCCGTGGTGGCGGGCGGGTACACCCTGTACCTGGCCACCGAGGCCATGGTGTGGAGCCTGGCCGCGGCCGCGCTGGGGCTGCTGGTGGGCCACGCCGGGGTGGTGTCGCTGGGCCATGCGGCCTTCTTCGGCATCGGCGCATACAGCGTGGGCCTGCTGGTAAAGGCGGGTGTCGACCTGTGGGTGGGGCTGGGAGCGGCCGTGCTGCTGGCGGCCGCGTTCGCCGCCCTCACCGGCCCGCTGGCGCTGCGGGGGCACGGGGTGGTGGTGCTCATGGTCACCCTGGCCTTCGCGCAGATGGTGTATTCGGCGGCCTACCGCTGGAAGTGGCTCACCGGGGGAGACGACGGGCTGGCCCTGCCGAAACTGGGGGGCCGGCCGGAACTGTTCTACGCGGCTTCGGTGGTGCTGGTGGTGGCGTGCGTGGCGGCGCTGCGGAGGCTGGTGGCCTCCCCGTACGGACAGGCGCTGGAGGCCATCCGGCAGAACGAGAGCAAGGCCCGGGCCCTGGGCATCCCGGCCTTCCCGTACAAGCTGGCCGCGTACACGCTGTCGGCCGCTCTGACCGGTCTGGCGGGAGGGCTTCTGGCCATCCACCGCAACTTCGTGAGCCCCCACGACCTGTACTGGGTCACCTCGGCCACCCTGCTGGTGATGGTGCTGCTGGGGGGCAGCCGGGGGTTCGTGGGAGCGGTGGTGGGGGCCACCCTGTACGTCTTCCTGCAGGCGTGGGTGAGTTCCCGCACGGAGTTCTGGTCGCTGTTCCTGGGGCTGGTGCTGGTTCTGACCATCCTGGGCAGTCGGGAAGGGCTCTGGGGGCTGCTGGTCCGCAGGTGGTCGCGCCGTGCTTGAGCTGCGGGTGAAGGACCTGTTCAAGCAGTTCGGCGGGCTGATGGCCCTCAACGGGGTCTCCCTGGCGGTGCGGCCCGGGGAACGACGCGGCCTCATCGGGCCGAACGGGGCCGGCAAGACCACGCTACTGCGCGTCATCAGCGGGGAGATGCAGCCCACCCGGGGTGAGGTGTGGCTGGGGGACCGGCGGGTGGACGGCCTGAGCCCGGAGCAGCTCGCCAGGCTGGGAGTCGCGCGCACCTTCCAGCGCTCCAGCCTGTTCCCTGAGCTGTCGGCCCTGCAGCACGTCTCGTTGGCCCGTGCGGCGGCGACCGGGCGATCCGGCTGCTTCTGGGAGCCCTGGCGTCCGGACCCGGTTGGGTGGCGGGCCCTGCAGGCGGTGGGTCTGGAGCACCGGGCTCACGTGGCCGCCGGGGCGCTGTCCCACGGGGAGCAGCGCCAGCTGGAGATCGCCTGCGTGCTTGCGCAGGAGCCCAAGGTCATCCTGCTGGACGAGCCGCTGGCGGGCCTGGCCGGGGCGGAGCGGGAGCAGGTGGGGAGGCTGCTGCTCGGGCTGCCCCGGGAGCTGACGGTGCTGCTCATCGAGCACGACCTGAGCTTCGTGCAGAGCTTTGCAGACCGCATCACGGTGCTGCACTACGGCGAGGTGCTGGCGGAAGGGACGCCAGAGGAGGTGCGGGCCGATCCCCGGGTGCAGGAGGTCTACGTGGGCACAGGGGAGACGGCGAGCCGACCGGCGCCCGCCGGAACCGCCGGCGAGACGCTGCTGGCGGTGCAGGATCTGGACACCGGTTACGAGTCCATGCGGGTTCTGGAAGGCGTGCGGCTGCAGGTGAGCCGGGGGGAGGTGGTGGCGGTCCTGGGGCGCAACGGCGCAGGGAAGACCACCCTGCTGCACACCCTGATGGGGTTCCTGCCGGCGCGGCGGGGCAGCATCCACATGGCCGGACGGGACGTCACGAGGCTGGCGCCCCAGGACAGGGCTCGCCTGGGCATGGCGCTGGTTCCCCAGGGCCGGCGCATGCTGGAGGGGCTGCGGGTGGAGGAGGAGCTGGCCCTGGCCAGCACCCGGGGGCGGTGGAACCTGGAGCGAGTGTACAACCTGTTCCCGCAGCTGCGGCGGCGCCGGCACCACTTCTCCACCTCCCTGTCGGGCGGGGAACAGCAGATGGTGGCCATCGCGAGGGGGCTTCTGCGCAACCCCGCCCTGCTGCTGATGGATGAGCCCAGCGAGGGCCTCAGCCCCCTTCTGGTGCGCCACGTGCGGGAGGCCATCCGGTCACTGAAGGAGGAGGGGGAGACCCTGCTGCTGGCCGAACAGAACGTGGATCTGGCCCTGAGCGTGGCCGACCGGGTGTACGTGCTGGAGAACGGCAGGGTGGTGTTTGCGGGGAGCGTGGAGGCCCTGCTGGAGCAACCCGGGTGGATGAGGGAGCACCTGGGAGTGGGGTAGGAGGTCGCCCGCCCGGACGGGCGACTGTGGCCTGGCAGGAAAGGCGGCCCGACGTGAAAGCGTATCAGTGCATCGCCTCCCACCTGCGAACCCTGGGCGTGGAGGCCTGCTTCGGTCTGGTGGGCAGCGGCAACTACCGCTTGGTGGACGCCATGGTGCGGGAGGGCATCGCGTACTACGGCGTGCGCCACGAGGCCAACGCCGTGGGCATGGCCAGCGGCTACGAGCGGGTGAGCGGGCGCCTGGCTGCCTGCACCGTGCACCAGGGTCCGGGCTTCACCAACACCCTCACCTGCCTGGCCGATGCCGTACGGGCCCGCTCTCCCCTGTTGCTGCTGGCGGCGGCCGCGGAGAGCACGGCCCTGTACCACAACCAGCGCATCGACCAGGCCGGACTGGCCGCGCTGGTGGGGGCCGCGGTGGAGCAGCTGCGGGACCGCACCGTGGGGGAAGACCTGGCCCGGGC
>DATCLL010000073.1:0-2227 GCA_036563935.1 Limnochordales bacterium
GCGGCCGGCCTCGGCCAGGGAGCGGCGCACGAAGTCCGCCAGCCCCAGCTCGATGACGCCCCGCACCGGGATGACGTACACCACGGGGGCGCGGCCCGGACGCGGGACAAGGGGCTCGCGGCGCGCCGGCCCAGCGGGCAACGCCGGCGATGAAGGCGACGCAGGCGACAACGGTGCCGCTGTTGCAGGCCTCCAGGCCCATGGCCCGGGCCACAGCACCAAAAGCCCCAGCAGGCCCAGGGTAGCGACCAGCAGGCAGGCCAGCTGACGGCGTGGTTTACGCCACACGGGCAGGCTCCCTTCCCGCTCCTGCCCGCGATTGTACCACGAGGGACGGGAAGGGCTGCTGGACCGCCCTCCACCGGGCCCGCCCGCACGGCGCTCAGCGCTCCATCTCCACCACCACGTCCACCAGCGCCGGGTACCCCTGCTGCACCACCCGCAGAGCCTCGGCCAGCGCCCGGCGCAGGTGCTCTGTGCTGCGCACCGGGCCCTCGCCCCAGACTCCCATGCCCCGGGCCACCTGGGCCAGGTCGGGGGCGGGATCGTCCAGGGAGATGGCCACGGTGCGGGCCTCTACAGGCCTGCCCCGGGCGCGGGCCACCGCCTCCTGATGGCGCTCGTCGTTGAAGTAGGAACGGTTGTTGACCGTAACCACCAGAAGGGGCAAGCGCAGGTGGGCAGCTGTCCACAGCGCCCCGGGGGTGTACAGGAAGTCCCCGTCCGGCTGCAGGTCCACCACCACCCGCCCCGTGCCCTTCAACGCCAGGGCAGCCCCCACCGAAGCCCCCAACCCGAAACCCAGGCCGCCCCCTGGATCCTGGGAACCCCCGTACCGTTCCGGCTTCTCCCACTCCCAGATGCGCCGGGCCCACCCGTACAGCGAGCCGCAGGCCAGTGTCCAGTCCGTGGAGCGGATGGCCTCCCACACCTCCACGGCAAGCCGGGGCGGCGTGATGGGTTCGATGGGGCTGGACCGGGCAAGTTCAAGCCACCGGGCACGAAGTTGGTGGTGGCGGAGGGCAAGTTCGCGAGCCCGGTCGGATCTCTGCTCCTGTCGCTCCCGCATCTCAGGCTGCTGTTGAATCGCATCCAGAAGATCGTTCAAGAAGGCCTGCGGGCTTGCCAGCACGCTCAACGCCACCGGAAGGGGCAGGTAGAAGTCCGAGCACCAGCCCCGGACGCTGAGCTCGTTCAACCCTACCCAGATGATTCGACACCCCTCCGGCACCAGCAGCTGCGTGCGGCGGGTCGCCCTGTCCACCCGCCCCAGCACCTTCAACAGGTCCGGCACGTCCAGCGCCAGCACCACGTCCGCCTGCTCCAGCACCTCCGGCTCCGCGCCGGTGAGATCGAGGGGGTGCGTGTTCGGGATGTTGAACCGCCCGCCTGCGTCCAGCACGGGAGCCCCGAGAAGTTCGGCCAGCCGGGCGATGAGGCCTGGTGCCTGCGGGCTGCGCCCGGCGAAGTCCGCCACGACCACGGGGAACCGGGCCTGCGCCAATAACCGGGCCGCTTCCTCCACGTCCTGCCCGTTGGCCCGCACGGGCCGGGGCGGCCCGAAGCCCGCCGGATCCGCCGGCAGCCGCACCGGCTCGGCCAGGGGCTGCTCCTGCAGCTCCACGTCGAAGCACACGTAAACAGGGCCTTTCGGTTCGGTGACCGCCAGCCGGTAGGCCCGCAGGAGAGCCTCCACCGCCGCTTGCGGCGATGCCGGCTGGTCATCCCACTTCACGAAGTCCCGCACCAGGTTGCCCTGCACCAGGGCGGTGTGAACCCAGTCAATCCACGGACGGCGGCGGGTGCTGTCCATGGGCCCGGTGCCTCCCAGAACCAGCACCGGCTCGCGGTCGCACCAGGCGTTGAAGATGGCCATGCTGGCGTGCTGCAGCCCCACCACGTCGTGCACGAGCGCAGCCATGGGCCTTCGGGTGACCCGGGCGTAGCCGTGGGCCACGGCCACCGCGATCTCTTCATGGGTGCACAGAACCAGCCCCGGAACGCCGCCGCCGTAGTTCACCAGGGAGTCGTGCAACCCTCGGAACGTGGCGCCCGGGTTCAGGGCCACGTACTCGATGCCCAGCAGACGCAGCAGCGCTACAATGAGGTCGGAGCCGTAGCGGGGTTCCGGCAGCCCCTGCAACTCCTGCGCCTCCCCGCCCCACAAGCTCATCGGCTGCCAACACAGCCGCGCCCAAACTACCGGCCGACCCCTGCGCCTTCAAGC
>DATCLL010000074.1:0-18492 GCA_036563935.1 Limnochordales bacterium
AGCCGAAATCCTCCAGGGACAGCTCGGCCAGGCTCTTAAGGACCTTGCCCTTCTTCTTTTCCTTGCTTTCCTTGTCCCGCTCTGCCGGCTCCGCCGCAGCCTTCGTGCCGGCCTGCGCCTTGTCCCGGGAGGGCGGCGCGGCAGCCGGCGGCTGCCCTTTCCCGGACGCTCCCGGCGGCGCCGGCGCTGGCGCGGGCCGGCGGGCGTCTGTGCCGTCACCCGCCGCGCCAGCCCCTGGCGGGGCCGCCGGCACGGGTGTGGCGGGACGCCCGGACGAAGCAGGCGCCGGCGCCGTCGCCGGCCGGCCGCCCGCTGCGTCGGCACCCCTGTCGGCAGCGGTGCCGGCGCCGCCGGCAGCGGCGTTTGCCGGTGCCGCTGCCGAAGCCGCGGCCGCAGGCGCGGCGGGCTTGGGCTGCACCTGGTGCTGGCGGCCTTCGGCCGGCTTGTGCACCCGGCGCACCATCTCCTCCGCCTTGAGCAGATCCAGAAGCCGCACCGACAACCCTGCCGTGGCGCCGGCTGCGGGTGCTGCCGGACCAGGCGCCGGACCGGCCGGCTCCGGTTCGCCCGCCTCGTCGAAGAGGGTGGGCAGGGCCTCGGCGTCCTCCAGCTCTTCTTCCAGGTGGCGGCGCTCCAGCCGCCGGAACCCCTTGAGCCGGCGCACCTTTCCGCCGCCCTTGACGCGCAGGCGCTGCTCTTCCTCTTCCTCGTCGGGCGCGCCCGCAGGCGCAGCTACCTCGGGCTCCTCCTCGCCCTGCCAGGCCCCGGCGGAAACGGCCTGGGGCTCCTGTTCCGCCGCAGCCGGCACCTCGGGCGCCTCGTGATCCTCCGCCGCCGGCGCCGCCACTGGCTGCTCGGGAGCCCCGACGGCTCCGGCGGGCGCAGCCCTGGCCGCAGCAGCCGCAGGGGCCGGGGCCGGCTCCTGCGTGGCCGCGGAAGCCGCGGGCGCCTGCGCCGCCTGGGCCTGAGCGGACAGGCGGGCCCGCTTTTCCTGGAACTCCCGCTCTACCTCGGCCCACTGGGAGTCGCCCTTGATGTCGATGCGCCACCCGGTCAGCTTGGCCGCAAGGCGCGCGTTCTGCCCTTCGGCGCCGATGGCCTTGGAGAGGTCCTTTTCGGAGACGATGACCCGGGCCGTGCGTTCCTCGGGGTCCAGGTACACCTTCAGCGGCCGCGCCGGGGACAGGGCGTTGGCCACGAAGGTCTCCGGGTCGGGGTCCCAGGCCACCACGTCTACCTTTTCCTGGCGCAGCTCCTTGCTCACCTGCTGCACCCGGGCGGCCCGGGGTCCCACGCAGGCGCCCACGGGGTCCACGTTGCGGTCCGTGGACCAGACGGCCACCTTGGAGCGGTGGCCGGGTTCACGGGCGCAGGCCTTGATTTCCACCACGCCGTCGTGCACCTCGGGCACTTCCAGTTCCAAAAGCCGCTTGAGCAGCCCGGGGTGCGTGCGGGACAGCACCACCTGGGGGCCCTTGGTGGTGCGCCGCACCTCGGCCACGTAGAACTTCATGCGCACCCCGGGAGCGTAGCGCTCGGTGGGCACCTGCTCCGACGGAGGCAGCACGCCTTCGGCCCGCCCCAGGTCCACGTACACGTGGCGGTGCTCGATGCGCCGGATGACCCCCGTGAGGATGTCCCCCTCGCGGCTGTGGAACTCCTCGTACACCCGATTGCGCTCCGCCTCCCGGATGCGCTGAACCACCACCTGCTTGGCCGTCTGGGCCGCAATGCGGCCCAGCTCCGGCAGGGTCAGCTCCACCTCCACCACGTCATCGACCTCGAAGCGGGGGTTGAGCCGCTGGGCTTCCTCCAGGGAGATCTCGTTGGCCGGGTCCACCACCTGGCGCACCACCGCCTTGCGGGCAAAGACCCGCACCCGGCCGCTGCGCTCGTCGAAGTCCACCCGCAGGTTCTGGGTGGGCTGGGCCGAGCGGCGCAGCGCCGACTGGATGGCGTCCTCGATGGCCTTGATGAGCACCTCTCGGGAGATGCCCCGCTCCTTCTCCAGCTCGTTGAGGGCGCCCAGCAGCTCCAGGTTCATCGTTCGAATGCCCCCTGCCACCGGAAGTGAAGCCTGGCCTTGCTGATCCCCTCCCGGGGCAGGTCCAGCCGCGACCCGTCCGGCAGCCGCAGCTGCACCTGCCCGCCTTCCATGCCCAATAGCTCCCCCACCCAGTGGCGACGACCCTGCACCGGCGCGTACAGGTGAATGCTCACCTGCCTGCCGGCAAAGCGCCGGAAATCCTCCTCCTTGCGCAGCGGACGCTCCACGCCCGGCGAGGAGACCTCCAGCCGGTATGGCCCCGGCACGGGATCCAGCTCGTCCAAAGCCCGGGACAGCCGCTCGCTCATGGCCCGGCAGTCCTCGATGCCCACTCCCCCGGGCTTGTCGATGAAGACCCGCACCAGCCGGCCGTTCCTGCCGGCCAGGTACTCCACCTCCACCACCTCATAGCCCAGCTCCCGGGCGATGGCCTCGGCCGTCTCCCATACCGTCGTCTCCACGGCCCTGGCGTCCACGGGGCACACATCCCCCAACAGAACGAAAGAGTGGGTGGCAACGCCCACTCTTTCGCTGGCCCGACCTGTGCGCTTGCCGTGCTCGATTATACCATCCCGTGCCCGAGCCCGGCAACGACGCGGCGGAACACGGGCGGCAACATGGTCACGGCTCCAGGGCCCGCAGGTCCTCCTCTAGCCACCGGGCCACCTCGCGGGCGGCGGACTCCACCGCCACCGGCACGTCCTGGCCGACGCTGCGCCGCCGGATCTCCACCTGCCCGCCGGCCGCCAGGCGGCTTCCCACGGTGACCCGGTAGGGAAACCCGATGAGGTCGGCATCGTGGAACTTCACGCCGGCCCGCTCGTCCCGGTCGTCCACCACCGCCTCCACGCCCAGTTCCCACAGCTCCCGGTAGATGCGCTCGGCCGCCTCCCGCTGGCGCTGGTCCCGACTGTGCACCGGCACCACCACCGCGTGGTACGGCGCCACGCTGGCCGGCCAGCGGATGCCGTGCGCGTCGTGGTGCTGCTCGATGATGGCGGCCATGGTGCGGGTGATGCCGATCCCGTAGCACCCCATGACGATGGGCTTCTCCTTGCCGTCCTCATCCAGGAAGGTGGCCCGCAGGGGCTCGCTGTAGCGGGTGTGCAGCTTGAAGATCTGCCCCACCTCGATGCCGATGGCCTGGGCCAGCGGCCGGCCGCACTGGGGACACGGGTCGCCCTCCCCCACCCGGCGGATGTCCGCCTGCAGGTGGGCCTGGAAGTCCCGCCCCGGCTGCACGTGAACCAGGTGGGCATCGGGCTCGTTGGCACCCGTGACCCCGTCCTGCACGGCCATGGCCCACGGGTCGGCCACCACCGTGGCGCCCTTCAGGCCCACCGGGCCCACAAAGCCCGCCGGAACCCCCAGCCGCTCCGCCACGGCCGGCTCGGGCAGGGCCTCGACCCGCCAGGTTCCCAGGGCCCGGGCCAGCTTGGCTTCGTTGACCTGGTGGTCGCCCCGCACCACCGCCGCCACCAGGCGCCCGTCGGCCTGGTAGATGAGGGTCTTCAGCAGCCGGGAGGGGGGCACCCCCACAAACCGGCTCACCTCTTCCACGCTGCGCATGCCCGGGGTGGCCACCTTCTCGGGCCGGGCGGCGGCCGCCAGCGGCGCATCCGCCTGCGGGGACTGCGGGGGCGGTGGGGCCGAGGTGGCCCGCTCCACGTTGGCGGCATAGGAGCAGCTCTGGCAGAAGACCACGTCCGCCTCGCCGGCCGGTGAGAGCACCATGAACTCGTGGGTGACGTCGCCCCCGATGGTGCCGGGGTCTGCCTCCACCGCCAGCGTCTTCAGGCCACACCGCCAGAAGACCCGCCGGTAGGCCTCGTACATGCGCTGGTAGCTGCGTTCAAGCCCGGCCTCGTCCCGGTCGAACGAATACAGGTCCTTCATGATGAACTCCCGGCCCCGGATGACCCCGAAGCGGGGCCGCAGTTCGTCCCGGTACTTGTTTTGAATCTGGTACAGCAACAACGGCAGCTGCCGGTACGAGCGCACTTCGGCCTGCACCAGCGCGGTGATGATCTCCTCGTGGGTGGGGCCCAGGCAAAACATCCTGCCGTTGCGGTCCTGCAGCCGGAACATCTCCGGCCCATAGGCCTCCCAACGCCCCGTGCGGGTCCACAGCTCCGCGGGCTGCAGGATGGGAAGCTGCAGTTCCTGGCCGCCGGCCCTGTCCATCTCCTGGCGGACGATGTCGGAGATCTTGCGGATGACCCGGAACGCCAGCGGCAGGTACGTGTAGATGCCCGCCGACGACTTGCGGATGAACCCCGCCCGCAGCATCAGCCGGTGGCTGACGCTTTCCGCCTCCGCCGGGTCTTCCCGCAGGGTGGGAGCAAACAGGGACGACATGCGCATGGCCCGCTCACCCCTGGCCCAGGCGTTTCAAGTCGAAGTAGGTGGCCAGCAGCATGAGGGCCACCAGGATGACCATGCCCAGCATCTGCGCGGCCGTTTGCAACCTCGGCTCCAGGGGCCGGCGGCGTACCCACTCCAGGGCCAAAAACAGAAGCCACCCGCCGTCCAGCACCGGCAGCGGCAGCAAGTTGATGAGGCCCAGGTTGACGCTGAGCACCGCCGCCAGCCCCACCACCGGCAGCACGCCCCTGCCGGCGGCTTCCGCCACCATGCTGAAGATGCCCGCCGGACCCGCCACCGTCAGCCCCTCCCGCCGGGACAGCATCCGCACCAGCGCCCGCAGCACCTCCCCGGCGGAGTCCACCATCTCCACGAAGCCACCGTACAGCCCCTCCAGGGGCGGCGCGCCGGTGCGCCAGCGCACCCCGATGAAGGAGACCCCGGTGACGGGGTGCCGGGCGGTGACGACGGTGTGGGCCAGCCGCCGTCCGTCCCGCAGGACCTCCACCCGGAGGGGTGTTCCCGGGGCCACTCCGTGCACCGCCCGCAGCACCCGGGCGGCGGTGGGCGTGGACAGGTGCCCCACCCGTACCACCCGGTCGCCCGGCTGGATCCCTGCCCGCTCGGCAGGGCTGCCCTTTTCCACGTGGGCCACCGAGGGCGGCACGTACAGCACCGCCATCAGCCCCGCCGCCAGCAGGAAGTTCATGGCCGGGCCGGCGGCTATGGTGACCACCCGCTGCCACAGGGGGCGCCGGTGGAACATGCGGGCCGGCTCCGCTGCCGGTTCCTCCCCCTCCTGGGGCCCCTCCATCCCGGCCAGCCGCACGAAGCCCCCCAGCGGGAACAGGCGCAGGGAGTAGACCGTCCCCCGCCAGCGCACCCGGGCCAGGGCGGGCCCGAAGCCCACGGCGAACTCCTGCACGGCCACGCCCACGGCCTTGGCCGCCAGGAAGTGGCCCAGCTCGTGGAAGAGCACCAGCGTCAAAAAGACGGCGGCGAACGCCAGCAGGCTGTTCACATGCACCCCCGCTAGAAGCCGGCCACGCAGGCCAAAAACAGGTACGCCGCGGGCCCGGCCACCAGCACGCTGTCCATCCGGTCCAGAATGCCGCCGTGCCCGGGCAGAAGCCACCCGGAGTCTTTCACGTTGGCATCCCGCTTCAGTGCCGACTCCGCCAGGTCCCCCAGCTGCGCCGCCACCGCCGTGACCAACCCCAGCGCAGCCAGCACCCACCAGGACATGCCGAAGCCCACGCGCCCCAACAATACCACGGACCCCACGCCGCAAAACAGCCCGCCCACGGCCCCCTCCACCGTCTTGGAGGGGGAGATCCGGGGCACCAGCCGCCGGCGGCCCAGGGCCCGGCCCACCAGGTATGCCCCCATGTCCGTGGCCCACGTGCCCACCAGGGCCATGAGGCCGTAAGGCCATCCCAGGGGGTGGGACTGGCGCAGAAGCCACCAGAAGCCGCCGAAGACCCCCACGTAAAAGAACGCAAAGCTGGCCGCCGAGGCTTCCTGCAGCACGCTGGCGCCCCGCCCCCAGGCCCGCAGGGCCGCGTAGCTGAAGGCCACGGCGGGCACCATCAGCGCCACCACGCCCTGCCAGCGGGAACCTTCCACCACCTGCACCGCCGGCGCCAGCCACAGCCCTGCCACACCCGCCACCGCCAGCACGTCCCGCTGGGGATGGCCCATCCCCTTGGCCACGAACAGGTCTCCCAGTTCCAGGGCGCCCCAGACGGTGAGGGCGGTCAAGGCCAGGCCCCAGGGCAGGCCGCCCAGGTACAGCGCTCCCAGCATGAGCGGGGCTCCCACGGCCACCGTCGCCGCCCGCAGGCCCAGCACGGGCTTACACCCTTCCGAAGCGCCGCTCCCGGCGCTGGTACTCCACGATGGCCTGCAGCAGGTGCACCCGGCGGAAGTCCGGCCAGTAGACCGGGGTCACCCACAGCTCCGCGTAGGCCAGTTGCCACAACAGGAAGTTGCTCACCCGGAACTCCCCGCCCGTGCGGATGAGCAGGTCCGGGTCGGGCAGCCCGGCGGTGTACAGGTACTGGGCGAAGCACTGCTCGTCGATGGCCTCCACGGCCAGCCGGCCCGCCCGCACGTCTTCGGCCATGCGGCGGGCCGCATCCACGATCTCCGCCCGCCCCCCGTAGTTGAGGGCCACCACGAAGAGCATGTGGCGGTTGTGCCGGGTGAGCTCCTCGGCCCGGCGCACCTCCGCCTGCACCGCTTCGGGCAGGCCCTCCAGCCGCCCGATGACCTTCAGACGGATGCCCGCCTCATGAAGCTCGTCCAGTTCCTGGTGGAGCACCTCTGCCAGAAGCTCCATCAGGGTGCGTACCTCGGGCTCGGGCCGATGCCAGTTCTCGGTGGAAAAGGCGTAGACGGTGAGCACCTCCACGCCCAGCTTGGCGCAGGTCTTCACCGTCTCCTTCAGGCTCTTGACGCCCGCCCGGTGGCCCGCGGCCCTGCGCAGGCCCCGGCGCACCGCCCACCGGCCGTTGCCGTCCATGATGATGGCCACGTGACGGGGAATCCGGGCCGGGTCCAGCTCCGCCACAAGCCGCTGCTCCTCGGACCGCCACTGCCACACCGGCCAGGAGGCCTCGGCCAGGCGCAGCCACAGGCGGTCCATGAGGCGCGACCACCACCCGTGGCGGGCAGAGGCGGGCTTCCGACCGGACAGGCTAGCCACGGCCAGCCGCCTCGCCTTTGGGCGCGCCCTGCGAGGCGGGTCGGTCGTAGTACTCCCGGGCGCAGATGAGACGCATGCGGCCGCCCTCGTTGCGCTGGGCTACCACCCGCACGGCCCCGGGCTCTCCCTTGGGGCGGGGGGGTGCGGTGAAGGCCAGCGTGTACGGGCGATCCCGAAGCCGGTGGATGGCCTCGTTGAGAGGCAGCCCCACCACGTCCACCGGCGGCGGCTCGCCGTGGGGCGCCGCCCCTTCGGCCAACGCCATCAAACCTCCATGATCTCCCGCTCTTTGCTCTCCAGCAGCCGGTCGATCTCGGCGATGTAGCGGTCGGTGAGCTTCTGGATCTGCTCCTGGCAGCGGCGGGCCTCGTCCTCGCTGATCTCCTTCTGCTTCTCCAGGCGCTTGATCTCTTCGTTGACGTCCCGCCGCACGTTACGCACGGCCACCCGCTTCTCCTCGGCCTCCTTGCGGGCCAGGCGCACCAGCTCCCGGCGGCGCTCCTCGGTGAGCTGCGGCAGCACCACCCGGATCAGGCGCCCGTCGTTGGTGGGCGTCACCCCCAGGTCCGACTTCAGCAGGGCGCGCTCCACCTCCTTGAGCACCCCGGGATCCCACGGCTGGATGACCAGGGTGCGCGGCTCGGGCACCGTGATGGAGGCCAGCTGGGTCAGGGGAACGGGGCTGCCGTGGTAGTCCACCGTCACCCGCTCCAGCAGGGCGGGATTGGCCCGGCCCGTGCGGATGGTGGCCAGGGCCTTGCGCGCGGCCTCCACGGCCCCCTTCATGTGCTCTTCTGCCTGGCGGAGAATACGCTTGACGTCAAGGTCGGCTCCCACCGCCACCCACCCCTTCTCCCACGGTGGTGCCTACCCGCTCGCCCAGGGCGGCCCGCACGATGTTGTCGGGATCCGAGATGTCGAAGACCACCACCGGAATGGAATTGTCCATGCACAGCGACGCGGCCGTCGCGTCCATGACGCTCAGCCCCCGCTCGAGAAGCTCCCGGTGGGACACCTGCTCGAACCGGCGAGCCCCGGGATGGGTGCGGGGGTCGGCGTCGTACACCCCGTCCACGCCCTTCTTGCCCATGAGGATGACGTCCGCCTCGATCTCAGCGGCCCGCAGCGCGGCGGCCGTGTCGGTGGAGAAGAAGGGGTTGCCCGTGCCGGCCGCGAAGATGACCACCCGGCCTTTCTCCAGGTGCCGCACCGCCCTGCGGCGGATGTACGGTTCGGCCACCTGGCGCATCTCGATGGCGGACTGCACCCGGGTGGCGACCCCCAGCCGCTCCAGCACCTCCTGCAGGGCCAGCGCGTTGATGGTGGTGGCCAGCATGCCCATGTAGTCGGCGGTGCTGCGGTCCATCCCCCGGGCCGCCGCGTGGGCGCCCCGCCAGATGTTGCCGCCTCCTACCACCACGGCCACCTGGATGCCCATCTGGGTCAGGGTGCGGATGGCCCGGGCCAGGCGCTGCAGAACCTCCAGGTCGATGCCGAACTCCCCGGTGCCCGCCAGCGCCTCCCCGCTGAGCTTCAGGACCACCCTGCGGTATGGACTGCCCATGTCTCACCCACCCCGGACAGGGGTTCGCCTGTCCGGGTTACGACTCCTGGCCCTGCGCCTCGGAGGCACCCAGCTGCTCGGCCCTCTCGAAGCGGGCAAACCGCCGCACCTTCACCCGGGCCCCCAGGCTGCCCGCCGTACGCTCCACGTGCTGGGCCACCCGCACGCCGGGATCCCGCATGAACGGCTGCTCCAGCAGGCAGACCTCCTGGTAGAACTTCTCCATGCGGCCCGCCACGATCCGGTCCAGCACCTTCTCCGGCCGCCCCTCGTTGCGCGCGGCCGTCCGGTAGATCTCCTCCTCCCGCCGCAGCACCTCCGCCGGTATCTGGTCCCGCTCCACGTACTCGGCCCGGAAGGCCGCCACCTGCATGGCCAGGTCCCGCACCAGGGCCCGCACCTGCGGGTGCTGGGCCGCCTCGGCAGGCGCCACCTCCACCTCCAGCAGCACCCCTATGCGGCCTTCGCCGTGCACGTACGCCTCCAGCATGCCGTCGGAGGCCCGGAAGGCCGCAAACCGCCGCAGGCGCACGTTCTCCCCCACCCGGGCGGCCGTATCGGCCAGGGCGGCCGCCGCCGTCTGCCCGCCCAGCTCGGGCAGCACCAGGGCCAGCACCGCATCCAGCTGCCCCGCGCTGCGCTCCGCCCGGGGGTCCCACCCGTCGGCGGACCCGGCCAGGCGGTCCGCCTCAGCCACCGCCCGTGCCAGCGCCGCGGCCAGCCGCCGGAACTCCTCGGTCTTGGCCACGAAGTCCGTCTCGCAGTTGACCTCCACCAGCGCCCCCCGGGTGCGGCCGGCATCCACATAGGCCTCCACGAGCCCCTCCAGGGCCTTGCGGCTCGCCCGCTTGGCCGCCTGCGCCAGCCCCTTTTCCCGAAGGATGCGGATGGCCTCCTCCTCGTTGCCCTGGGCCTGCTCCAGGGCCCGCTTCACATCCATCATCCCGGCGCCGGTGCGCTCCCGCAGCGCCCGGATCATCTCCGTGGTGATCTGCTGCGCCACGCTGGCGACCCTGCCCTTCCTACCGACAGACAGCGGTGCGGCAGCCTGCCGGTGCCGCTGCCGCACCACCCCTCGCATCCGGCTGCGTTGTGGCCCCGACCGCCCCGCGCCCGCTCAGCGCGCGGCCCGGGCTCGCGCGGGCTCGCGCCCCGCTGCCTCCTCGGAGGACTCCCACTCGTCCCCCTCCACCGTTTCGCTGCCCGCCTCGTCCTCTTCCGTCTCCACCGGCTCGGAAGCGGACCCGGCGGCCGATGCCGCAGCGCCTGCACTGTCGGCAGACGGCTGCTCCTGCGCCCCGGCGGAAGCCGCCTCGCCCTCCTGCCCCTCCCGGGCCTCCAGGACCGCGTCGGCGATCTTGTGGGTGATGAGCCGCACGGCCCGGATGGCGTCGTCGTTGCCCGGGATCACGTAGTCCACCCCGTCGGGATCGCAGTTGGTGTCCACGATGGCCACCACCTTGATCCCCAGCTTGCGGGCTTCGCTGACGGCGATCTTCTCCTTGCGGGGGTCGATGACGAACAGCGCGCTGGGCAGCCTGTCCATGCGCCGGATGCCCGTCAGGAACCGCTCCAGCTTCTGCTTCTCCTTGCGCAGCTGCAGCGCCTCCTTCTTGGGCAGCCGCTCCAGCACGCCCCGCGCCTCCATCTCATCCAGCTCGGCCAGGCGCTTGAGGCGGCTTTTGATGGTCTGGAAGTTGGTGAGGGTTCCGCCGAGCCAGCGCTGGTTCACGTAGAACATCCCGCACCGCTCGGCCTCTTCCCGCACCGTCTCCTGGGCCTGCTTCTTGGTGCCCACGAAGAGGAGGGTGCCCCCGTTTTGCACCGTCTCCTTGACGAAACGGTAGGCCTCCTCCAGCTTGCGCACCGTCTCCTGCAGGTCGATGATGTAAATGCCGTTGCGCTCCGTGTAAATGTAGCGGGCCATCTTGGGGTTCCACCGGCGGGTCTGGTGGCCGAAGTGAACCCCTGCCTCCAGGAGCTGCTTCATGGAGATCACGGCCACGGCGGTGCTGCACCCCCTCTCCGCACCGGTTTGTACCTCCGCCCCGTCATCCCCGGCGGGAACCGCCCCCGGGCGGCACCGCCCGCCAGGTCCTGCGGGCGTGTGTGGTGCTTGCGCTGCGGCGTAGTATATCACAGGGCCTGGGGCGCCTCAACGAACCCCGCCGGGCCCCGCCCGCCGCCCCAACCGCCACAGCGCGGCCGCCAGCTCCACCTCGCCCCGGGGACGCCCCAGGCAGCGGGCGATGCTGTCGGCATCCAGGCCCAGGCTGGCCAGCCACCCGGCCCAGTCGGTCCACCTCCACCGCAGCCCCTCTCCCGTCTGCTCCGCCTGGCCCGCCGCGGCTGCCTCACCGGCCCGCATGGCGGGCGGCACGCCCGCCCCCGCCTGCCCCCTCGCACCTTCGGGCCCGCCCCGCCGGCCCAGCTCCAGGCAGGCGGCCAGCACCACGGCAAAGGGCACCCCGCCGTGGGGGCTCCGGTCCCGGGGCGGGGGCAAGGAAGCCAGCGGGCCCTCCGCACCCGCCCGGCCCGGCGGGCTAAGCCCGAACATCGACGCGCTCCCCCAGCCCCGGGATGCGGGGTGGCGGCGGGGTCTGGTCGTCGGGCGCAACCCGAGCCGGGGCAGGGCGGGCAGCCGGCCGGCGCTGCTCCCCTTTGGCCCTCCCTGCCGGCTGCCGATTCTCCTCGGTGGCAGAACGCACCCGCCGCCCGGCAGGCGGAGGGCTGGCCGGCACCCGGCGAGGGGCGCTTTGGGAATGCCGGCCCAGTTCCTGCAAGGCCGCCTGCTGGGCACTTTGGGGTGCCCGGGTGGAGGCCTCCTGCTGGCGGGAGGCCTCCTGCGCCCGGGGCACCAGGGTCTGTCCGTCCACCTGCCGCACCGACACGGCCGTCAACCCCCCAGCACCCGGTTCAGGTGGGCCCGCAGGCGCAGGATGGCCTTGGCGTGGATCTGGCACACCCGCGACTCGGTCACGCCCAGCACCTGCCCGATCTCCTTGAGGGTGAGGCCCTCCCGGTAGTACAGCGCCACCACCTGGCGCTCCCGCTCCGGCAGCTGGTCGATGGCCTCGGCCACAGCCCGTTCCAGCTCCTGCTCTTCCAGCTGCTCCTGGGGGTTGGCGGTGGCTTCGTCGGAGACCGTCTCCAGCACCCGCAGGTGGCTCTCCTCCTCGGGGTCGGCCAGCCACACGTCGTCCAGGGAGACCAGGGCCACGCTGGACAGTTCCGCGGCCAGCCGGTCGTACTCGGCCAAGCTCATGCCCAGTTCCCGGGCGATCTCCTGGTCGGTGGCCGGCCGGCCCAGCTGCGCCTCCAGGCGGGCGACGGCCTGCTCCACCTCGCGGCCTTTCTGGCGCAGCGAGCGCGGCACCCAGTCGGCCGCCCGCAGGCCGTCCAGGATGGCACCCCGGATCCGGGTGGCCGCGTAGGTCTCAAAGCGCACCCCCCGCTCCACGTCGTAGCGGTCGATGGCCTCCACCAGGCCGAAGACGCCGTAGCCCACCAGGTCGTTGAACTCCACGTAGGGCGGTAAGGCCACCGCCAGCCGGCCGGCCACGTGCTTGACCAGGGGCAGGTACTCCAGGATGAGCCGTTCCCGCAGGTCCGGCCGGCGGGTCTGGCGGTAACGCTCCCAGAGTTCTGCCAGGCGGGGCGGCATGGCAAACGCGGCGGGAGGCTTTTTGGGCGCCGCCCGGGTCTGGGTTCCCATGGCACTCCCTCCCTCACTGGCTTTGCAGGCGGCGGATCTCCGCCTGCCGGCGCAGCACGAAGCCGATGATGCGGTCCCGGTCCGACTCCGCGATGTCCACGAACTGCACGGCCACCCCGGCTCCCGAGCCCGCGGCCGAGTCGGCCGGCTGCTCCACCACCCGCACCACTTCCCCCACGGCCCGCACCGCCCGCTTGGGCAGCTCCAGCACCATCTCCAGCCGGGTTCCCGGATCCAAGGGCTTGGGAAGCCACAGCAGAAGCCCCCCGCCGCCCACGTCCCGGGTCTCCGCGGTAAACCACGGCGCCTTCTTCTGGGGGTCCACCAGGCGGCAGCGCACCTTCAGCAGGGCGGGGGCGCGGATGAAGCTGCGCAGCTGAACCCTCTCCCAGCCCAGCACCTCCACCACCAGGAGCCGGGCCTGCTGGTCCCGCTCCAACCCGCCCACGGCCCGGACCCGGGCCCGGAAGCGCCCGCCCCGCACCGGGTCCACCTTGAGCGCGGTGACGAAGAGCTCGGTGCCCTCGGGAACGATGAGGGGGACACCCCGCACGTCGGGCGCCAGCAGGGCCATGCGGCGCTCCCCCACGTGCTCCACCCGGGTAGAGTACTGCCCGGCCCAGGGCCCCTCGGGCACCTCCAGCAGCACCCGGTCGTTCACCTGCACCGGCGACGATGGCGCGGGAGATGTCAGTTCCCACCGCCTCCTTCCTGGCCCCCTCGGCCCGTCACCCCCGCCCGGGAGGTCGAGTCGATGGGGGGCTGCGGACCTGCGCCCCGGGAGGACCGCCAGCTCAAGAGCCTCCGTAGCGCAGCTGCCAGGCCGGTTCCCGGCCGGGCGGGCACCCCCAGCCAGGCCTGGGCCACCGCCCGGATGGCCCCCGCCGCCGCAGAACGGGGAGCGCACAGCAACAGGGGCACCTGGCGCATGACCGCCCGGGAGACCTCGTCGTCCCGGGGCACCCAGCCCAGGTTTACCAGTTCCACGGACAGGAAGCGGCGAGCCACGGAGGCCAGGCGTTCGGCCACCAGGGCTCCTTCCCGCTGGGAGCCGGCCATGTTCACCACCGTGTACCACCGGGTGGAGGGGTAGCGGGAGGAGGCTACCTTCACCAGGGAGTAGGCGTCGGTCAGGGAGGTGGGCTCGGGGGTGACCACCAGCAGCACCTCCCGGGCAGCACCCAGAAAGTCCATCACCTGGCGGGCGATGCCGGCTCCCGTGTCCACCACCACCAGGTCCACCATCCGGTCCAGGGCCCGCAGCTCCTCCAAAAGCCGCCGCAGCGTAGCCGGATCGGCGTCGGCCAGCTCGGCCAGCCCGGACGCCCCGGCCAGCAGGTGCACCCCGCCGGGCGCCCGCACCAGGGCCTGGCTCACCGAGCAGTTGCCCGCGGCCACATCGCCCAGGTGGTAGCGGGGCACCACCCCCCACAGCAGGTCGGCGTTGGCCAGCCCCAGGTCGGCGTCCACCAGCGCCACCTCCTGCCCCAGCTCCCGCAGCGCCAGGCACAGGTTCACCGCCAGGTTGGTCTTGCCCACCCCGCCCTTGCCGCTGGTGACGGCCAGCACCCGGGCCAGGCGCCCGGGCCCCCCGCTCCCCCAAGAAGGTGCCGGCGCGGCCGCCCTGCCGGCCGCGTAGCCCACCAGGCGGCGCAGGCTTTCGGCCTGGTCGCTCACGGCCCCTCCCTCCCCACCAGCGGCTGCGGGGGCCCGCCCGTCGACCCCGGCCCTTCGGGCGGGGGCGGCCGGTCGCCCAACAGCCAGCGGGCCAGGGCGGCGCCTTCCACGGCCTCGATGTCGTCGGGCACCGACTGACCGGTGGTGACGAAGCGCAGGGGGCGGCCCAGCCAGCAGGGAGCGTTCACCAGGGGGCCCCGCCGCCGGGTCTCGTCCAGCTTGGTGATGCACACCGAGCCGATGGGCAGTTGCCGGTAGCTGGCCACCATCTCCGCCAGGTCCGCCTGGCGCAGGGTGGCCGGCAGCACCAGCATCACCTCCGACCCCTCCGGCAGGCTGCGGCACAGCTCCCTCAGCCGGGCCATGCGCTCCCTGTCGTGCGGGGAGTGGCCGGCGGTGTCCACCAGCAGCAGCTGGCCTGTGGTCATCCGCACCAGCTGGCGCAGCTCCTCGCCGTCCCGGGCCACCTCCAGGGGCACCCCGATGAGCTCGGCGTACGTGCGCAGCTGCTGGATGGCGCCGATGCGGTAGGTGTCCGCGGTCACCAGCGCCACCTGCCAGCCGGCCACCAGCGCGAAGTTGGCCGCCAGCTTGGCCACCGTGGTGGTTTTGCCCGCACCGGTGGGTCCCACCAGCATCACCACCCGGGTGGGCACGTCCGGCTGCCACACCTCCGCGGTAGGCACGGTGTGGGCCAGCTGGTCGGCCAGGGCCTGCTCCACCGGGATAGCCGCCGCCCGGCTGCGGGCGCAGGCGGCCCCCACCAGCTTCCACGCCAGCGACGCCTCCACATCGTGCTCCAGCAGCCGCTCCAGCCACGGGCCCCCTTCCCCCAGGGAGACCGAAGGCACCGCCGCTTCGCCGTTGCCTGCAGGCCTGCGGGCCGGCCCGGCCGGCCCCCGCGAAGCCGCCCTGGGCCCTGGCGTCTGCGGTTCCCAGGCCGCCCACACCTCCACCCGGGGCGGCCACCAGGGCAGCCAGCGGCGCCGCTGGCGGGTCTGCAGGATGAGGGCGTCGGGACCCAGCTCCCGGCGCACCTGTTCCAGGGCCTGCGCCAGCGAGCGGGCCACGTAGCGTCTAATGCGCATGGGACAGGTCCACCGTCGCCTCCGACCGGATCTGGGCCTGGGGGCTCAGCTCCGAGTAAGCCATCACCGGCAGCCTGGGCAGGGCCCGCTCGATAAGACGCCGCAGGAACCTGCGTACGGCGGGGCTGGTGAGCACCACCGCCTGCCGCCCTCTGGCCGCCGCCTTCTCCTGGGCCCGGCCCAGCTGCTCCACCAGCCGCTGCACAAAGGCCGGATCCACAGGCCGCTCGCCCTGACCGGCCAGCTCCGCCAGCTGCTGCTCCAAGGCCGGGGCCAGGGTGATGACGGGCAGGTAGCCCTCCTCGTCCGCATACAGCCGGCAGAGGTGGCGGGCCATGGCCGCGCGCACGTGCTCGGTGAGCTGGTCCACGTCCCGGGTGTGGTGGGCGGCGTCGGCCAGGGCCTCCAGGATGGTGACCAGGTCCCGGATGGGAACGCCTTCCCGCAGGAGGTTCTGCAGCACCTTCTGCACCTCGCCCACGCCCAGAAGCTCGGGAACCACCTCCTCCACCAGCGCCCCGTGGGTTCCCTTGAGGTGGTCCAGCAGGCTGCGGGTCTCCTGGCGGCCCAGAAGCTCCGGGGCGTGGCGGCGCAGAAGCTCGCTGAGGTGGGTGGCCAGCACCGACGGGGCGTCCACCACCGTGCAGCCCAGGCTCTCGGCGGTATCCCGCAGCTCCTGGGCGATCCACATGGCGGGAAGGCCGAAGGCGGGCTCCCGGGTGGGGATCCCCTCCAGGCGGTGGAGCACCTCCTCCCCGTCCATGGCCAGGAGGTGGCTGGGCATGAGCTCGCCCCGGCCGATCTCCACGCCCCGCAACTTCACCACGTAGGCCGTGGGCCGAAGCTGCACGTTGTCCCGGATGCGGATGGGGGGTACCACCAGTCCCAGCTCCAGGGCCACCTGGCGGCGCACCATGGTGATGCGGTCCAGCAGCTCGGCGCCGTGGGCTTCATCCACCAGCGGGATGAGGCTATAACCGATTTCCAGCTCCACGGGATCCACCGAAAGCAGGTTCAGCACGGCTTCGGGGCGCTTGGCCTGCTCCCGCTCCCGGGCCAGGCTGGCCAGCCGGTCCCGCTCCCGGCGGCGCAGTTCCTGCCACACCAGGGTGCGACCTGCCACGTAGGCCACGCCGGCCAGCATCAGGAACGGAACCGCCGGAAGCCCGGGCACCAGGGCCAGCGCGGCCAGAAGCCCCGAGGCCACGTACAGCACCCGGGGCTGGCCGAAAAGCTGGCGTCCCAGCTCCAGGCCCATGGTGCTCTCCGACGCGGCCCGGGTGACGATGATGCCGGTGGCCGTGGAGACCAGCAGGGCCGGTATCTGGCTCACCAGGCCGTCGCCCACGGTCAGCAGGGTGTAGCGGGCCAGCGCCTCGGAAAGGGGCAGCCCCCGCTGCCAGACGGCCACGGACAGGCCTCCCAGGATGTTGATGAGGGTGATGACCACGGCCGCGATGGCATCGCCCTTGACAAACTTGCTGGCCCCGTCCATGGCCCCGTAGAAGTCGGCCTCGCGCTCGATGGCCTGGCGGCGGGCCCGGGCCTCCTGCTCGGTGATGAGGCCGGCGTTGAGGTCGGCGTCGATGCTCATCTGCTTGCCGGGCATGGCATCCAGGGTGAAGCAGGCCGCCACCTCCGCCACCCGCTCGGCGCCCCGGGTGATGACGATGAACTGGATGACCACCAGGATGAGGAAGACCACCAGGCCCACCACGTAGTTGCCGCCCACCACGAACTGCCCGAAGGCCTGGATGATGCGGCCGGCGTAGCCGTGCAGGAGGATGAGGCGGGTGGAGGACACGTTGAGGGCCAGCCGGAACAGGGTGGTGACCAGAAGCAGCGACGGGAAGACGGAGAACTGCAGGGGATCCTGCACGTTCATGGTCAGCATGAGCACCAGCAGGGAGAGCGCGATGTTGGCGGCCAGAAGCACATCCAGCACGGGCGGGGGCAGCGGGATGAGCATCATGAGCACCACCACCACCACGCCCACGACGGCCACCACGTCGGCGTAACGCCCGGCCGATGCCAGAAGCCGCAAATTCTGCTCCAGCGCCAAGGCCACCTACCCCCGCACGCCGCCGCCCGTCGCCGCCGCGCCCGCCCGGGATGCCCCGGCTCCCGCAGGCCGCCGCGGCCGGGTCCGCGCCCGGTACACGTACGCCAGCACCTCCGCCACCGCCCGGTACAGCTCCGGCGGGATGGGCTGCCCCACCTCTACCGACTCGAACAGCGCCCACGCCAGCGGCGGGTTTTCCACCACCGCCACGCCGTGCTCCACGGCCACCTCCACGATGCGACGGGCCATGTGGTCCTGCCCCTTGGCCACCACCACGGGCGCTGCCATGCGCTCCATCTCGTACGCCAGCGCGACGGCCACGTGGGTGGGGTTGGTAACCACCACGCTGGCCCGGGGCACTTGCTGGAGCATGCGCCGGGAGGCCAGCTGGCGCATGCGCTGGCGGATGCGGGCCCGCACGTGGGGGTCCCCTTCCACCTGCCGGTACTCCTCCAGCACCTCCTGGCGGGTCATGCGCAGGCCCTGTTCGAAGTCCCACCGCTGGAACGCGTAGTCCGCCGCTCCCACCACCAGCAGCATCAGGCCCATGCGGCCGACGGCCTGGACGGCCACGCTGCCCAGCCACGCGGCCGCCTCCAGGGGCTCCATGGCGGAAAGGCGGGGCGCCTGCTGGGCCACCGCGGCCACGGCCCCCCAGGCGGCCCAGGCCACCGCGGCGGCCTTGGCCAGGCCCTTGGCCAGCTCCACCGCGGAGCGCCAGGAAAACCACCGCTGCAGGGTGGCCAGGGGATCGATGCGGTGCCACCGGGGAACCAACGCCTGGCCCGAAAGCAGGAAGCCCACCTGCACCAACTGCGAGGCCAGCACCACCGCGGCCACCACCGCCACCACCAGGGCGGAGCCCCGCAGGGCTGCCAGGGCCTGCCGGCCCAACCGCCACAGCTGCGCCGGCGTGAGCTCCCCCGACCACTCCTGCCCGCTCCACAGGCGCACCGCCAGGTCCACCACGTCGGAGACGGCCAGCGGCAGCGCCCTCGGCAAAATCAATGCCGCGGCCAGCACGGCCAGGGCCAGGCTCAGGTCCGCGCTGCGGGCCACCTGGCCCCGCTGGCGGGCCTGCTCGCGCCGGCGAGGGGTAGCCGGCTCCGTGCGCTCGCCGTCGGCAAAGCGCTGCAGGTCCAGCACCGGCAGCTGGCCGTCGCCCACGCCCCCGGCGGCCGGGCGCGGGGCCACAGCCTTTGCAGCCGTCAGCGCCTGGCCCCCATGGCCCATACCAGCCCGGCCACCCCCTCCCACAGCATCCCGCC